>NYZT01000010.1 GCA_002687275.1 Candidatus Woesearchaeota archaeon | reverse complement strand
GGCAACGCAGTGGGGAGTATTGGCTCGCGCTCGCAACATCTTGGCACCCTGGCGCGATAGTGGGAGAACCATTGGTAGCATTCTTGGGCCATTATCATGGCTTTTCGCGTCCAATCATCACCTTCGCATTTTTTTGCCGCTATGTTGCAGTAGACCGACCTATCCCAGTCTAAGCGCTCGAGGTGGAATTGCTGGATGGATACGTCTTTCCACTGCTCGGTTATGAGCACGTTTGCAGGGTAGCCTCTCTCGAGATAGGACGCAACGCTTGCGTCATATTCGCCGCGGGATTGCTGCCTTTTGAGCTCTACTGGTTCTTGCTGGCGCATGATCTCTCTTAGAATGTTGTAGTACAGGCAGTTGAACTCGGGGGTCTGGTCAAAGTCCTTCATTATGTGTTGGTAGGCTTGGGCCATGCCGGTATTTCTTGCTTGCAGCCCCACAAAGGCGAGTGCTACCAACGCGACTATGACTAAAGAGATTGTCTGCTTATTCACGGCAGGCTTTCAGAGGTTGAGCTTCTTAAGCTTTACTGATACAGGGGGCCTGCGGGATCGGGTGATTGGCCGTAGCTCGCTGTGCTGTGCGTTAGCGTATTGCCAAAATACCTTCCTTCGTCTCCAATACCTGAGTCTGCATATCCGTAGTCAGCTCCTGAGCCGTAGATCGCGTCATCCACTAACTGTCCGGTTGTCTCGGTGTTCATCTGGATGAGAACTGCGGCAAGGGCTACGATGGCTACTACAACGACAGACCACATTTCGTGATTACTCATAGAATGCAGCCAGGCGCTTTGCTTTATATAGGTTTCGCAAGTATCTCATCAACAAGTTTGATCCCTGCCACCCTGCTTTTGGGATAGCACGCTAGTAGGATGCGGATGTGGAAGCAATCACCGCCCTCCACTATCTTGTACTTTCCCTTGAGGAGCTGTGACTTTCCTAGGCGTAGGTAGAATGCTAGCTCCTCGTCCAATCGAGACTGTTTTTGTCGCAACACCATGGCTCTGTCTTCTTCGCTAAGATTCTCAGTAAGATGGCGTAAGAATGCGTTGGTATGGCTGTCCTTGGTTAGTTTTACTGCGAGCACGGTGATCTCGTTCTTTTCTAGGCCAGTAACCTTTTTTTGTTCCAGCAATTTAGTTATGGGAAAAGGAAATAAAGAAGAAAGTGCCTTTTTCACGGGCAATACTGGTTCGTCTTTGACAAACACACTCACAACTACTGAGTGCGCTTTCTTCATAACGTGGTGGCGGTTATGACGTTGACGCGTTTGCCTGACGTTTTTGCATCCATGGCCACGACGTGCTTGATGTTGGCGTTTTCTGCAACACGTACTAGTGTTTCGTCTGCAGTGCCGTCAAACACAATGGCGTGGATGCCGGTTTTTAGGCTTTTTATCGTAGTGCTAAGCTCTGAGGTTGGCACTTTTCCCAGGACATTCATTTTGTTGTCTAGGATGAATGCGCCTCTTGTTCCAACAAGGCCTTCGAGCATTTTTCCGTACTTGCTCTTCTCGTCATCTTTCAAGACAACGCGTCTGGTTGTGGGTCTTGCCTCTCTGCTTCGTGCCATAGGCTTACGAATCCGGTTTGTGGTGTCGTTTGCCTGGAGTTCCAACTTGGCCTGTTCTGCCGTCATGCGGCTGCGTAGCGCTTTATGGATCTCTTTCTTGGCTAGCTCTTCCACCTCTTTGCCGTCTGGAGCTCTTGTGACAAAGTCCAGTTCAGCGACGGCTAACAACTCTTTTATGATGAGGTTGCCGCCTCTGTCGCCATCTACGAATGCCACGGTGTCTTTCTGTCGTGACAGGTCTATGATGGTCTTAGGCACGGATGTTCCGTTTAGGGCGATGACGTTCTTGAAGCCGTTTTTCAACAGGCTTAGCACGTCTGCTCGACCCTCAACAATGATTATTTCGTCTGACTCAGCGATGCCGGGTCCTGCAGGGAGTCTGTCTCTGCCGTACTCGGTGATTTCCATCACTCGCACTGCCTCGCCCACTTCGTCTGCTAGCTCTGAAGAGTCTGGCATGACCTCGCTCTGTAGGCTCTTCAAGAGTTCTTTTGCTCGTTCGATGACAAAGCTTCTCTTGCTAGTACGTACGTCTTCTATGTTTTTGACTCTTAATTGTGCGTTGCACGGCCCGATGCGCTGTATGATCTCTAGACTAGCTCCTACGATGGCTGTCTCTGCCTTGTCTAAGCTAGAGGGTATAATTATGGAGCCTTCTGTTTTGCCGTTTCTGGTGTCTACGTCGACTTCTATGCGGCCGATTCTGCCAGAACGCTGTAGCTCTCTAAGTTCTAAGTCTGCTCCTAGCAAGCCTTCTGTCTGGCCAAAAACTGCGCCTATGACGTCTGGCTTGTCAACGATGCCTTCAATCTTAATGCTCGTATGAATGATGTATTTTGAAGATACTGGTGCTATTTTTCCCATGGTTTTCCCCCGTAGAAAGAGCTGCCTGGTTACCGTCTATGACTTTGGTGAATGGTGATCAAGTGACTCTTCCTAATAGGCCAATCAATGTAGCCCAAGACACTAACCCCCAAGTTCCTTGCAGGTTATGCACCTTGCTCGATTGGGTACTCTCGTGTCGGGCCTTGGCCTGACCAAGAAAGGTGTTCTCAATTTATAAAGGTTACGGTGCTCTGTTCCATTCCAAAAGCATAAAAAGCCGTGGTGGTTTAGTCTAGTATGAAAGAGAAGTTTAAGACTCTAAAGGACGTTTTCGACTTGTACACAGAGAAAAATCTCTTTCACATGATGGGGCAGGGCCATTTTGAGGGCTTAGAGAGCCCTATCGGCGTGGGTAAGGAAGCCAACACCTTCTCTGCACTGAGAAAAGGCAAGAGAGTGTTAGTCAAGATCTATCGTTTGCAGACTTGCGATTTTAATCGTATGTTTGACAACCTTCGTACAGACCCTAGGTTTGATGGATTGAAGAAAAAACAAAGAAAGGTGGTGTTTGCCTGGGCAAAAAGAGAGGCGAGCAATCTTGCCAAGCTAGGTAAGGTTGGATTACACGTTCCAAAGCTTATCGCACACCGGGATAACATCGTGGTGATGGAGTTCATTGGTGATGAGGGGCCTGCACCGCAGGTTATAACCCAGAAGCCCAAGCACCCAAAAGCTTTTTTGGAAAAACTCATCAAGCAGATGAAGGCCATGCACGAAGCTGGCTTGGTGCATGGTGATCTTAGCCCGTTTAACTTGTTGAACTGGGATGAGAACCCGTACATAATTGATCTTAGCCAGGCAACACCCTTCCGGAATCCACACGCAGAGGAGCTCCTAGAACGCGACGTCCGCGTGATGGCCACGTTTTTTACCAAAATAGGCGTGAAGATCACTCCTGGAGAACTTAAGGCGAAAGTTTAAATCGTTACTAGCAATCCAATCACCATGACAGAGTTCAAATACGACATCAAAATCCCAAAGGAAAGGGTAGCCGTGCTTATCGGTACCAAGGGCGCCATCAAGCGTCAGATCGAGAAGGCAACAAAAACCAAAATAATGGTGGATAGCGAAGATGGGGCTACCTCGGTAACCGGGGAAGATCCCCTAAAGCTCTTCCAATGTCGAGAGATCGTAAAAGCGGTCGGTCGTGGTTTTAATCCGGAATTAGCCACGCAACTACTCAAGCAAGATACTATGTTGGAAGTTATAAGCTTAGAGCCGCATTCCAAGAAAAACAAGCTAGAACGATTGAGAGGGCGAATTATTGGCGAGGGCGGCAAGGCTCGTGGCATCATGGAAGAATTAACAGACACAAACATTAGCGTTTATGGCAAGACGGTTGCTATTATTGGAGATTATGAGGGCGTTAGTCTGGCAAGACGCGCTGTTGAGGGCCTAATCAGTGGAAGTTCGCACGCCCACATCTATCGCTGGCTAGAAACACAAAAGAAAGAGCGTGTCCAGCGCGAACTCGTCGAAAAGAATTTATAATCGCACTCTAGGTGGGGGGTATGGACGCAGACTATGTTTATGGCGTGCTCGCACCAAGATTTAGGGACTTACTTCAGGATGTTCTGCACGAGCCAGGCATTTTCTGGACCATCATGCCGTTCATGGTAGCAGCGTTGGCCATGCAGGTCTATTTTGGCAGAAACCGCACCGAAGAGATAGGCTGGAACTCTGCCTTTGGCAATTCGGTTGCGTTTGCGTTCGTGTCTGGAAGCTTGCTACGCTACCTGTTCAGCACTTATGAATCGTGGGAAGCCCTGAACGTGGGGGATGCCATGCTTCGCCTGTGGATAACCGTGTTCGTGCTGCTTGTCGGCATGCTGATGGCGGTTGCTAATCTGGAACACGCTCGCCCTAAGAAGTTTTTCATGTTCCTCTCCCAATCTTCTGTCATAAATGGCTTGGCCGTGATGGCCATAATCTTAGTACAGACCACCCAGGTCTTAGATCAAGCCACGATCACTGCTGCAGCACTATTCTTGTTGGTGTTTACAGGTCTACAAATGCTTGTCAAGGAAGCCGTACGTCCTAGCTCGGAGGCAGAATACGTACTTCGTAAGCAAAGAGAGAAGGAAGAGGAGCTACGGAAGCTTAAGATTGCCACCAAAAAACGCTTACGAACTTTGCGCATCAAAAAGTGCAAGCACTTGTGGCATAACATGCAGAGACGGTTAGGGTTGCGTTAGCTCCCAGTAGATGCGCTTTCTTTGTGCCCCTTTGTTTTCGAATTTGATTAGTCCCAAGTGTCCGACGAGCTTGGTGCTCTTGACGTGCGTTCCACCATCTGCCTGGATGTCAAAGTCGCCAATGCTCACCATGCGTAGCACGTCTAGGTTGGGATGATTCTTTCCCATGAGTCTGAAGGCCTCGCCTAGCTTCATTGCCTCTTCTTTAGGCATGAACTTCCAGGTTATTGGTAGGTCTTGGTCGATTATTTTGTTTGCCTCCTCCACAAAACCTTGGAATTGGTCTTTGGTGATGGGTACGGAGAAGTCCATCCTGCTTTTTTCTTCTCCTAACTCGTTGCCGCTGCACAAGGCATCTGTTGCTTTGAAGATGGTCTGGCTGAGAACGTGGGCAGAGGTGTGCATCCTCATGAGCTTGTACCGTCTCTCCCAGTCAATCGTGCATTCTGCAGGTCCTGGTTGCAAGCCTTCTTGGTCTACGATGTGCACGATGTCGCCATCTTGCTTTATGACGTTGACAACCTTGTATTCCTTGTCTGCCTTGATGGTGCCGGTGTCATTAGGCTGGCCACCGCTTGTTGGATAGAAGGCGGTCTCGTCCATCCATACGCTTGTGCCCTCTACCTTGGTTATGTTAGCGTTGAATTCTTTCAGATACGCGTCGTCTAGATAGAGCGCTTTAGTCATGGGCAAGAAAAGTTGTATTAGCTTAAAAGGCTACAGTTTTGATTAGAAAAATCAGAAAATAAAAAATCAAAGGATGATTATCCTCTGTGTAGCGTTTTTGCTCGGTTAGGAGCCGCTCTTTGTGCGTACGCGCCTGCGGGGCTGTTTGGTACCTGGTCGATGTCGATGTTTGGTAGAGTAGAATACTCAACAAACGTCCAGCCAGCCTGGGTTCCATACGGCATATCTTGGACTCGATCCGGCACGTTTGGTCGTGTTGGATTGCCAATATATCCGCCTGATGTAGCGTCTGGAGTCTGTCCTTCAGTGTGGTGAGAGAGTCCAGTAAACTGGCCACTCATACCTAGCACTCCTAGAGCAACTACTGCGATTACCGCGAGTACGGTAAGTTCGTGGTTTGACATAGTGTTCTCGTCGTGGGGAGGTATATCAATGTTGCGTACGTACTTGAGAAGCTTTATAAATAGTCCTCGTATAGTGGTGTATTATGCGATTAGGAACTTTTCTCACTTTTTTGAGTCTTGGCGGTCTTTTTGGCTGCTCAGCTACAAAGACACACGTTGCGCCGAGTGCTACCCAGATGCGCGTTGCGCCGAGTTATACTCCTGCTGAAAGTTTGGTTGATTATAGGAGCAGGGACCCTGATGCAGAACTGCTTGACAGAGAAGCGTCTGGCACCACCCAAGATGGCCGAGAATTCTCCCGTATTGGTTTGGATCCAGGCGTCGTTATGTATTGCGGAAAGACTATGAGTGAGACGATGTTTGCAGGCATTCGTAGGACGTATCATCACCAGCGACACAAACTACAGGTGGTAGTCCTCGACGCTGACAAAGATGGCGACGTCGATAGGGAAGATATAAGCTCTTTGCAGCGAGCAAATTCCAGAAACTAGGCTATTTTTTTATTCTTGTGAGCATATATATTATCTATACTTAATTTAATACTTTCTAGAACCCTTATTTCTTTATGACAACCAACACACAATCAATTTTAGATGAAATAATTCATCCAGAAACATTCCGCACAGACTATGAAAAAGTCTGGAGACGTGGTGAAGCTGGTGAAATTCTCAGCGTGGGTGGTGGAAATTATGACACTCCCGATCCCGAAGGAACAGTCAACGAACAGCTGCGCAAGAGAGCAGATGAATTTAGACGGCAAGATAAGGATCCTGTCCAAGAGCTTGCCCCAGCAATGCAAGAATTGGAAGAAATTTTCCTCTATCGCGCAGAAGCGTTTTATCACGCGGATGATTTGCTAGGACGTGTTTGTGAAGCGCAATCTGCGGCCCTACTGCTCGAGGAGTTCGGACACGATGCAACCAACTTCAGACGGCAGACAGGAGAGAGGTACATGCACATGTTCACAGAGTTCGTCGCTAACGGAGCGAATGACAAAACGCGGAACCTTGATGAGTACCTAGAGCGCCACGGTAGAGGTACAGGCGTGAATTGGGATGCCTTCTATGAAACCTTTCCTGTTCTGGGGACCGACGACAACGCCGAGGTCATGGTCAAGATTGCCGAGCTCATGACTCCTATGCAGGTTGAAGACCGCTAAAGGAAAGACGAGGGAATAGTCCATTAGGTTATTAAACCCCTTATTTTTTTCTTTCTTTATGATTCCAACTAAACACATCTGGCTTGACGGCAAGCTAGTCCCTTGGGACGAGGCAAAAGTCCATGTGTTAGCGCATTCTTTGCACTATGGCAGTGCGGTTTTTGAGGGAATACGCTTCTACAAAACAAGCAAGGGTCCAGCAATATTCCTCTTAGACAAGCATGTCAAGCGCTTGGTGTTTTCTGCCAAAACCGTGGGCATGAAACTTCCTTATACCGAGAAGCAACTTTCTGACGCCATCATCCAAACAGTCAAGGAAAACGACATTCCTGCAGGTTACATCCGTCCCCTCTGTTTTTACGGTTATGGAAACCTAGGGGTCTCGCCCAAAGACGTGCCCGTCCAGGTAGCCATAGCGGTGTGGCCCTGGGGAGCGTACCTAGGAGATGAGCCTACCAAGGTAAAAATATCTTCCTTCATTCGTTTGCATCCAAAAAGCACGGTGCAGGACGCAAAAATCTCTGGTCATTACTTCAACAGCTTGTTAGCAGGCAACGAAGCGAGAGGTGAAGGATACGATGAAGCGTTGTTGTTGGACTATGAAGGTAATGTTGCCGAGGGTTCTGGAGAAAACCTGTTCCTCGTCAAGGATGGCGTAATCTTCACACCCTCGCTAGGAACGATCCTTCCTGGAATCACGCGGGAGGCGGTCATGACTTTGGCAAAAAACCTAGGGCTAAAGGTTGAAGAAAAAAAGATTACTCGAGACCAACTCTCTACCATGGACGAGGCGTTCTTCACAGGCACTGCGGCAGAGGTTGCAAGCATTGCTTCCTTTGACGGGAAGGAACTACCTCACTTTCC
>NYZT01000009.1 GCA_002687275.1 Candidatus Woesearchaeota archaeon | reverse complement strand
GTCATGGTCGTGTCGAGATCTTTGGCTATTTTCTTAGCTAAGGCTGCATCCCAGAGCTTGCCCAGCCATAGGGGTCCTGCCTCTCCATGAATGCCGTGTTGCTTTAGTATCTTGTCCACCCTTTCCTTGCCTCGCTCGCATCTGAGGTAGATTCTAAAGTAATGGTCGTTGCTGTGAGAGTAGATGGGGGTTAATGCCTTGTCGTACTGTGCTGCGACAAGCTGCACCTTCCTTATCAGTATGCGTATGCCTGTCTCGTGCATCTGGGAATCTTTTACTGGGTTGGCCCAGTACTTACGCTTGCATGTCTTGGGATACGTCCCGGATAGTGGTGCGGTGTCTGTAGCCGTGATAGCAAGGATGCCCTTGTTTTTGGTGCTTCTCACAGCAGCATCCAAAAAAGGGTTAGGAGAACCAAAAGGATCAATGTCGACATAGTCGAAGCCCTGCCGTAAGAACTCGTTGGCTTCTTGGTTGGTGGCGGTTGCTTTGGCCTTGTTTGCCTTGATGTTCTTCTTTATCTCACCGTAGCTTTTCTTGTCGCGATCGTTTATGAACGCGTCAACGCCAGAAACTTCTTTTGCTATCCGTAACCCGCGGATGCCTGATGCTGCCAACACGTCGGCTACCTTCCATTTTGGTTGTGCCTCGTGTTGTAGCAAGGCAACGCTAATGTCGCGGTTGGTTTGCATGACGGGGTTGAAGAACACGTCCATGTCTTTTGTCACCACTTTGGGCTTTGTGGTGCTTATCGTGATGCTTCCTTCGGTGTGTTTCATGCGAAAAACTCCTTGATGGCTGGCTCGTAATCCGTGGTTATCTCTACCTTCCAATCTTTGGGAAGGCTTTTCTTGTATGTTGGCCATCCAAACCTTTCTTCTAATAAAACTATCACTCCTTTGTCGCTTTCTGAGCGTATGCAACGGCCGGCGTTCTGGGTCACCTTGCTCATGGCGGGCAGTGTGTAGCCGTACTCCCATCCCTTGCTGAACTTTTGCTGGTAGAGGTTGATTAACGCTTCTGTCTCTAGGTCTGGGCGGGTTAGCGGCAGCCCTGCTATGATGACGCCTTTCAACACGCCAGGCATGTCTACCCCCTCGCCAAAGCTGCCCGCGCTCACCCCAAAAAGAACGCCATCTTTTGAGCCTGCTAGCTGGTCGATCATGCCTTGTTTTTCGTTGGTGGACATACCGCTCTGTTCGATGAGTACCGGTCTTGCTGAGAGTTTGGAAAAGTATCCCAGGACAGAATTTCTTATGGCGTAGCTGGGGAAGAAGACCGCTGTAGGCCCGGGTATGCCGTGGATGATGGACGCGCAATGGTCAGCAATGCTGGCGTACATGTCCTGGCTTCTTTTGCTGTACTTTGTAGTTGTTAGAGGTACGAGAAGCACTTTTCTGTTCTCTTCAGGGAAGGGGCTAGGATAGCTTGCTGTCTTGGCCTTCAATCCTAGGATGTCCTTGAACATATCTGGCGGGTTCAAGGTCCCGCTCATGAGTATGCTGGCGTAGCACTGGTCAAACACGTCTTTTGCCATGAGACCAGGGTCTAGGCATACTAGGCGTAGCAGCGCTCCTGCCTCCTCTTGCTTGCTTATCCTGGTGAATCCTTCATCTCGTTCTTGCCAGGCGTCCAGGAACCGTGCCACGCCGCTTATGCTGCTTCGTTGCTGTTCCTCACGCACCACCTCGGCTGCTGCTGATAGCATGGTTGCTGCCTCGCCGAGTGGCATGGCGAGCTCTCTCTCAAACGTTGCCCTGTCTACTTGCTTTTCTTCTTGTGACGTCACAGCCATGAGGGCGTCTTGGACGTAGGAGAGGGTTGCCACAGGTCTACTTAGCTCGAACTTTTTGGCTTCTTTCATGGCGTACATTAACATTTTGGTGCTGAGCTGTGCTGAATACACGCTCCGCAACCGTTGGGGTAGGTTGTGCGCCTCGTCAACGATGATGATGCTCTTGTCGAGTTCTTTCTTGCTCTTGCTTAGGAAGGCGTCTCGTATGGTGTCAGAAAACAAGTAATAGTAATCTGCCACGATGACGCGGGCGTGCTGGGTGGCGCTCATGCTGATCTCATAAGGACACAACCCTGCGTTGGCTGCCTCGTTCACTATCTCGTTTGCTGGCTTGCCATCTAGTTGCTGCTTGAGGAGTTCTATCCTAACATCCCCTTTCATGTAGTTCTCATAGAAATGGCACTCTCCATGATCGCGCAGGTGCTTGCAATAATCGTGGAATTCTATGGATGGCGCGCCTTCCTGACCGCACATGTGCTTCTTTCCTATCAGGCTCGTGCACGGAAACTTGACGTTGTGTTTTTCTTTGATTGCGCGGGCGGTTTCGAGCACGATGTTGTGCTGGGTGTGGCGGCTGGTGAGGAAGAACACGGTGAGGTCCTCGTCCATGGCTGTTTTGATGGCGGGTGCGAGCACTGCCGCGGTTTTTCCCAGTCCTGTTGGTGCGTGGGCAACGACGTGGGAGTGTGTTTGCAGGCTTTTCGCCACTAATTCCATGAGTTCCTTTTGTGAGTCTCGTATGGCTTCATGAGGAAAGAGCATGCCTTGTGCATGATGTGTGGGGTTATAAAGGTTCATTTTATATAGGAGTAATTCTGGTTGTAGCGTATGGCTTCGAAGGAGCATCACCCACACATTTTTGTGTTTTTGCTAGTTGCTGTTGCCGGCATGGGTGTTTTATTGCTTGGCATGCCTTCCCAAAAGACGAGTTTGATTGTTACGGGGGATGCGTTTAAGGATATTGATGAGTCTTCGTACGCTCCTGGCTGTCCTAGCGAGAAGGCTCCTGTTTGTGGCGAGGACAACATCACATACCGAAACTCTTGTTATGCCTACCACGCTGGCGTGGGATACTTTATTGAGGGCCCGTGCATTGATGAGCTTCGGTGACGATTCTCTGTAACCGGTCTGGCATAGGGATGACAAGATCTAATTCGTGTTCTAGGGGTAGTTCGTCTTCTCGTGTTATGACACACAATCGTTTGCCTTGTTTGCTCAAGACGTGTAGGTTGTTTTGACTTGCAGGAATTATGGTCTGGCTCCATGCGGATTGCTTGAGCTGGATACCCATGTGGACGCCTTGGTCTCTGTACGCGAAAACGTACGCCGTGCGTTCTTGCTCAAGCTTTTTCTTGTGTGCTACGAGAAACTCAACGCTTCGGTACTCGGGCTTTCTGCCTAAGATCACGCATCCTTTTGGCTTTTCTACCTGGACGAGTTCTTTGTACGCCACGCCTGCGCCGCAGTAATGCTTTTCTTCAATCTCAACGTGGTACTCGCATGTCTCGCAGTTCTTTGTCCAGCCTTTGGGTGTTCCATCCCAGCGTGAGCCTTTGGGCAGGCTCATAGTCCAAACAGGTCACCCAGTCCTGCTTCTTGTATGAGGTCTACGGGCATGTCACACAGCACGTATCCTGGTGTGTAGTCTCCCAAGATCATCCACTCGTCTGTCCAGTCCAGCGTGAAACCTGCCTTGAGGTAGTCCTGAACGCGGTCTGGGCGCGTGACCTCGAAATCGTGTGGGAAGCCCTCTTGTCTGACGCTCGCCCGCAGTTCTACTGGGCCGATGGGTTCGTCTGGATCCATAAATGCTCGCTCACGCTTTTGCCTTGCGTACATGGTGATGCGTTTGGTGGGCACTCTTTGTTCCTTTACTCTCAGGATTGCTTCCACAAACACGGTGCAAGATTGTTGTGCTTCTTTTTCTAGAAGGGTGCATGGTTCTGCTTCTTTCCTGCCGTACATGAGCTGCCTCCATTCTGGGCCGTACGTACAGATGAGCTTTCCTACGCTTTTCCAGTGGTCGCAGCCATCGCAGTTGCTGGTCACGTGTCGTGTCTCGCCGTCTTTGTACCCGGCGCGCTTAGGAATCATAGGGTGTTGCTCGACGCATCACATAAAAATCATAGCATGTTTCGGATGTTGTCAATATGTACTGCTACGTCTTGGCCTTTCTTTGTTAGGTTGAGTAGTTTAAGTCTTCCTTGCTTGTCAAACACGACTAGGCCTTCTTTTTGCATTTCTTGGAGAATTTTGACGACGTGGGAGTATGTGCAATCGATTTGTTTGGCGAGGTTGGAAGCGTAGATTTCGCCCTTGGCATTCCGTAATTCCACGAGCATCATGGCAGGCTTTTCTCTGAAAAGAACGTTGAATATTTCTTTGTTCTTCATCCGTTTACCCCCATATCTATACTCGAAAGGTTATTCCAGAGTGGTATATAAAGGTTTCCTAAACCAGAAGTTGTGATTTTTCTGTGTCGTATTTCCAGGATTCTGCCACGGTGCCCTTTTTCTTGTAGTACTTGGACAGGCGAGCGATCTTGCTTCGTGTCAATTGCAATCCTCTCTTGGTGGCTTGGTCTTGCTTGTTGTGTTCGAGGTGCTTTTCGATGACTGCGGCCTTTTTAATGAGCGCGCTTAGCTCCTCGGGTATCTCTGGGCTTAGCTTTTTGTCTGCGAGTACCTTGCTAATGCGCTTTTTGAGTAGCGCCCGGGTGTCTGGCACGCCGTACTTGTCTCGTAGGATGAGTCCGATCTCGCTTGCGCCCTTGTCTTCTTTGGCAAGCTTGGCAATGACCATCTCTATCTCTTTTGCAGAATAGCTTAGCCAGGTGGCCTTGCGTGGCTCTAGCGGTCGCTTGCTACCGCTCCTGCCCTTGTCGCGAGAATGCATTCTTGCCATTACATGCATTCTCAGAGGGCAGTTTATAAAGGTATTGTTTAGTCTTCCTTGCAGGTTCCGCCGAAGATTTCTCCACCGTAGTTGTTGATGGTGACGCCGCCTTTGTAGGCGCTCTCGTTTACGCGCACGCTGGTGAAGTTTAGGCTTTCGTTGAAGTTGCCCACGCTAAGATCGGCAACCGCTCCTTCGTGTAGCGAGGTGATGTATAAGTCGTAGTCTTTGCCGCCAAAGCTGTACTGGTTGCGCTCGCCCATGATGGCTTTTCTGCAGTGCTCTCCGCCCTCAAACTTCAGGCAGAGGTCTAGTCTGAATCTTGTCTGGGTACAGAATCTGTCAAACCCTCCTAGTGGGTTGCAGTCTGCTATGTCACAGCAGCTCTGGACGTCGACGCATTTTTGCTGGTCAAAGCAGAAGCGCGTGCCTCGTTTGCACTCGCACTTCTTCTCCTCTTCGTTGTACTCTTGTAGGTAATCGCAGAATTCTGTCTGTTTGCAGCCTCCTTCGATGCAGCTCTCTTGGACGCCACAGTCATCTTTCGTGCAGCAATTGCTTGTGGGAACGCACGCTCCGCCGCACTCTTTGAACTCGCCTGCGCAGAAGCACGTTCCTTCTCTGCACTCTTCGTTCTTGCCGCAGCTGACGTCCTTGCAAGGATCTGCCTTCACGGTCTCGGTGACGTTGACCACCACGGGTTGCGTGGGTGCTGGCGGTTGTGGTTCTGGCTCAGGAGGCTTGCCGCAAGCTATCAGTGTTATTAACGCTAAGACAGCGATCGCGACCAAAACCCTTCTCATAGTGTTATGAAAAAAACCGAGTTTATAAATCTTCACAAGCCTTTGACTTCATACCTGATTTTTCTGCCAGGATATATTCTTCCGACCATGGCTCCGATGAGTTCTTGTGCGGTCCTCAACTGAGCGTGTGTGTGGTCCACCCCTCCGAGCTCAAGGCTTGACCTGCCTATGCTTACGGAGATGGCTTGGTCTTGTGTGGTGACGACGCTTCCTACCATCTCTGGCTGGTGTGCCGCCCATCCTTCTTTGTAATCTTCTTGGAGCCGGAACTTAGCGGCAGCTTTGTGTTTCTCATCGTCCTCAAGAACGTAAAGAGCTCGGTGCAGGGTGTCAACGAGCAATCTAGCTACCCCATCCCGCTTCAACTCCTGTTGCTGAAGTAGGTGCACAAAGGAGTAAAAGACGATACTGGTTAATAAGCGTTATGGATGTTTACATCTTTGTAGGAAGGCGCGACGCAATCTCTTTTTCTGCTGCGCTTATTAATCTCACAAGATGGGAGTGCTGGGTAGGATCTTCTGCTGCAATCTCAAGAAACTTGCTCTTGCACCCGCCAAATAACGTTCGTAGGGTGTAGTAGTGGAGGGTCTGGTAGCCTACAGATGACGTGGTCACGCCTCTTTCGTCTTGTACAGCATGGAGGGAAATCGTAAAAGGTCCCTCTTGGCTGGACAACTGCAACACAGCAAAATCTTTAGGATCTGTCGTGACAATATAGGAT
>NYZT01000008.1 GCA_002687275.1 Candidatus Woesearchaeota archaeon | reverse complement strand
TCTTTGTTACGCTTTGTCTACGAACCAGGAAGGCTACGCCTAGACACCTTAGAGAACGAAAAAATAGTGTGGAATCCTTACCGCAAAACGTGCAAGCCAGTAACAGTCAACCTAGGAAAGGTTGCGCTGGATGGCTCAGAAGACATGGCCAAACTACTCATAACCCTGAAGGGATTGTTGGAACGAGACAACATCGAGGTGTTATTCCTTCTAGACGAGGAGGACAAGGAAGAGTTGATCAAAGAACAAGACGCATATATTTCCATAGTTGCCTCAGAAAGACCCGGCATGCGCATACTCCACACCACGCCAAAAGCGTGCGAGGTGTACAACGAGCTCACCGATCTGTACAGCAGGGACGTAGAGGGGGCAGCGCTGCTGCCTGTCCACCCTGCACAGTATGACCCTACACACCCCTTCTTCCACAATCCAGCAATAGAAATCCAGCTAGGCCCGCCAGACTTATTCATAGACAACCCAAGGGAGGTGGCACATGCGATCGCTCAGGCATTCCCGTAAAGGACAAGCAGGAGAGTACATGATCTGGATCATGCGTGTAGGGTACGTCATAATAGTCCTGCTAGCGCTCATCCTGGCAAGAAGCACCACGCTCAACGTTCGCACAGACATCTCCCAGAGCGAGACCAACATACTCATGGCAAAATTCCTAGAGATGCTCCCCCCAGGCAACGAAATCACCAGCGAGGACATGGGCTTGCTACAAAAACAACTCAACGAGCTAGACTTTGAGGCCAGAAAGAGAACAGGCGCAAAGATAAGCATCAAAGGCAAAAGTGCTTACTGGCGGCAGAAGGACTATGAGCATTTAGTGGTGTTGAAAGGTGGGGGAGTGTTTGGAAAAGACGTAACCTTGGTCAAAGAGGTCCACCCTGCGAGTCTTGATGGCGTTGCCACCAAAGTAACCGTGGAGGTCTACCATGCGTAAGGGAATCCTGCCTAGCGTTGGGGCAGACTTCTGGATCTATCTCGCCAGCGCAGTAGCCATACTACTCTTCTTTGGATTAATCGCCATGACGGCAAAACCAAGAACCGTAAACATCCGAGCGACAGAGATAGCAACCTTCCACCAACAAAAAATGGAAGCCTTCCTACAACTGCCGTATACAGATACCAAGTACAACAAAGTCAAGGTCTGGCAAGCTCTCTCAAGCCAGGCAGACCTACTAGACGGACAGACCAAGAAAGATCCATTAGACCTTGAGCCCGCAGCCATGCACAAGCTAGCATGCAGCGTCGTAGAAGGAACCTGCATGTGGACGCTAAACGTGGCCTCACATGATGGGGTCAAGCACACGCTCAGAGGCGCACGCCATGCTGGCCTGGGTGAGAACATATTCGACCAAACGATTTCGATTCCTGCAGCAAGAGGCATGGTGGCCGCCCAATTAATCGTGTACAACGCTGTTGAGGACGTGGACATAAATCTTGGGGGTAGCGGACCGTGAAAGGTGTTTTCTTCGCAGTCATGGTATTCTTCATAATGCTAGGCGCGATGATAGCAATGCTCAGCATGACGTACTCCACTTTCGTAGGAGTCAGCAAGCTAGGCGGAGTTGGCGCAAAGGGGGTTGCGATCGTTAGGGCAAACCAACAAGCAACCAGTCTGCAGCTACGCGCAGAGAGAATAGGGGTGCAGGCCACCCATCAATCACTGCTAGCCATGTCCCAGCTCACTCCCACGAGAAGAAACGCCCTACTCACTGAGTGCAGAGAGGTCGAACAAGAAGTGGTGTGGTACAAGAACGGCGTTTGCGCTCCCAACACCTCCAAAGTTCTCCGGGCATTGCAAATAGACATTGCTGGCAGAATCCAAACCTACCTCCAAAAAGAAGAGGATCGTTTCATACCGCGAGAATACGATATAAGTATCATTCCTCAAACCAAAGGCATGCGAGTGGTGGGCGTGCCCCGACGTGTCGCGCTTCTTCCTGTTAACATAGACGATAGCTTAAACAACAAAGCGGTAGCCACGGTTGCCGCAGACATGGGCTTTGAGGTGGAGGTGGCGTACGACATCCAAGAATTGTTAGACATCGTCACCAACATGGAGCGAGTTGTCGCGTGCGTTGAGGAAGACAGTCCCGAGTGCCTGAGCAACGTTGCATCAACGCTCACCAAGCGAACAGACAGCACCGAGGACGTGGCCTTCTTGGAGTACCAGCCCAACCGGATCCGACTACCTGAGTTCATACTATTAAGGCCGCTAAGATTTGCTATAGTGTCTGCACAACAATAAAATTTTTAAACCACGCCCCAGGAGCTACACATTGGTGGTTTGATGAACATACCCTTACCTGACATACTAACCAAGATCAAGGAGCAAAAAGGCCTTGACGATGCAGCAATCAACCAAAAAATAGACGAAAAACTCCAAAAATTGTCTGGATTAGTGTCCAAAGAAGGCGCAGCCCACATCCTCGCTAACGAGCTAGGCGTGAAGTTATTCGAGAACACCGGCAAGATAAAAGACACCTATCCAGGCATGCCCTGTAGGGAAGTGAATGGTCGCGTGCTCCAAGTGTACGAAATACGCGAGTTTGACAGAAAAGACGGCACCAAAGGCTACGTGGGCAACTTCATCATAGGAGATGAGACAGGCACCTTGCGCATCGTGTGCTGGGGCGACCAGGCACAAGTGCTCAAAAAACTAGAACAAGGAAGCATAGTAAAAATCAATGATGGCGTGCCAAAAGAAGGCCAGCGCGGCACAGAACTGCACGTCTCAGAACGCACCAAAGTAGTGGTCAACCCCGAAGGGGTCGAGGTCCAGGCGTACCAAGCGCCACAAGCCGTACACAAGCCCATCCGCGACCTCACCGAGTCAGACACCAACGTAGAGATCATGGGCACCGTGGTACAGGTGTTTGAGCCACGCTACTTTGAGGTCTGCCCTGACTGCGGCAGCAGGCTAAAACAAGCCGAGAACGAGTGGAAGTGTGATCGTCACGGCCCAAAGCCACTCGACTACAGCTATGTCGTGAACGTCTTCTTGGATGACGGCACGGAAAACATCCGCGTGGCGCTGTTCCGCCAGCAAGCAGAACAATTACTCGGCAAGAGCAAAGAAGACATGCTCACCTTCCGCACCCAGCCAGAACTGTACGAACCACTAAAGACAGAACTCTTAGGCGAGCAGTACAAAATAAGCGGCCGGGCAAAGAACAACATGTTCTTCAACCGCCTAGAATTCGTGGCACAGAACGTGGAAAAGGCTACCGCTGCCTCAAGCTAGCCACAACAGCATCCAGCTGCAGCTTGCTTCTTAACTCAGAAGGGTCCTTGGCAAACGACACCACGCGATAATGGACCTTGTACTTCTTGAACAGACGCAAGGCAAAGGCCCACTTGGCGAGCCGCTCTGCTCTTTGTGGGAGCGTCATTCGTAATAAAGGCGCAAAGGGTAGAAGAAACGTGCAGCCGTTCTTTGCAGCGATCTTGCACACGACCTGGTTTAGTTTTACCTCTGTCTCGAACAAGCCATGCACCAGGGAATCTTTCTTTAGCGCTTTTCTTGAGTCCAAAAAAGAAAGGTCAGAAAGCGCCATAATATTTCCTTCTTTTTGCGGTAACTTCTTGTACACAAACGTAAGTTTCAGGTCTAGCCTTTCAGCTATCGCTAAAAAGTCCTCTTCTTTGCCAGGAAAGCATAAGTCTTGCATGCAGTCTACTAGCTGCTAGCGGCTTATAAATGCTCGCTGACTTACTTGAATCCGAGCTTCTTGGCGACGTATTTGTAAGCGCTGCTTCCTTCTGTGTACTGCGAAAGCACCTGTCGTCCATAGGACTTGTCCTTACTGCTGTCAGTAACGTCCACGCCTCTCGCTCGCAAGGCAGAATCGATGAACTGTCCGCTCACGCAGACACCGTCGCCTTCAAACAGTTTGTCAAAGCCGACTAATTTTACCGGAAACCAGGGGCCACCAGCACTGCTATCAAACATATCTCCTGCTAATATTACGCTTTTTGCCATATGCTGCAGTAATTGCTGAGTTATAAATAGATTTCTATTATTTGGTCCTCACATGAGAAGGGTTGGCAGAATTATCTCACAGGAACCTTTTTAAAGGGACTGCTGGTGGATGAGGTATGGTAGAGGGCAAGAAGCGTAGCAGGACGCTACGAAGAGTGAAGGTAAAAACGCCAGGCGGCAAGACAATCACGCATTATAGGATTAGAAAGCCAGGCAAGCCGCAGTGTAGAGACTGTGGGAATTACATGCATGGCATACCTCACGTTATACGAAGCGTGCTTAGAGGGCTCACTAGAAGCGCCAAAAGACCAACACGGCCGTATACAAACAATCTCTGCGGAAGATGCTTACGAGTTCATAACGAGAAGAAGGTGATGGAATGAAAATCGGCCAGATCTGCGTCAAAACTACAGGAAGAGATGCAGGCAAGCGAGGCGTCGTTCTCGGCGTAGACAAGCATAACGTTCTCCTAGATGGCGAGGTACGTAGGAGAAAAGTCAACATAATGCACTTAATGCCCACGGATAAGACCGTGGACGTCAAGAAGGACGCTAGCGCCGCAGACGTCAAGGCAGCACTCAAAAAAGTAGGCATCACGATCAAAGAAACCAAGCCCAAAAAGGCTAAGCCAAGGCCGGTACGCGACAGAACCAAGAAAAAGGCGGCGCCAGCAGCAAAACCACCTGCCAAGACCGCAAAGCCTGAAAAACCCGCTGCCAAACCTGCGGCAAAGCCAGCACAGAAGAAAGCTGCAAAATAGAGATCTTTTTATTAAGCACGTTTGATTTATCATCCTATGGCAACCGCAGAAAGTCTGATTCGAGGACTCCTTTCCGAGGCAGGAATAACGATTAATGGGAACAAACCCTACGATATCAAAATCAACAATCCTAACATGCCCAAGCGAGTGATAAGTGGTGGTACGCTAGCACTTGGAGAGAGCTACATGGACGGCTGGTGGGACTGCAAGGCACTAGACCAGTTCTTTGACAGGGTGTTCAGAGCAAGATTGGATGCGAAGATAAAGGGCGACAAGTATTTGATACTCAGGTTGTTGGCTGCAAAGATTGTCAACCTGCAAAACCCAATACGCGCATGGAAGATTGCCAGCCACTACAACACCGGCAATTTTCTGTACGAAAAAATGTTAGGAAAGACCATGGTGTACTCGTGTGCGTACTGGAAGAGGGCAAAAACGTTAGACCAAGCCCAAGAGGCAAAGTTAGACCTTATCTGTAAAAAGCTTCATCTCAAGCCAGGCATGAAGGTGCTAGACATTGGCTGTGGCTGGGGAAGCCTTGCCAGGCATGCTGCCAAAAAATACAAAGTTAAGGTTGTGGGCGCAACCGTGTCAGAAGAACAAGCAAAACTGGCAAGAGAGCTATGCAAGGGGCTGCCCGTAGAGATAGTCGTCCAAGATTATCGAGACATCAAAGGCACGTTTGACAGAGTGATGAGCGTAGGCATGGCAGAACACGTGGGCAGCAAGAACATTCGAACCTACATGAAAAAAGTGGCTAGCTTGCTTAAGGACGATGGCCTGTTCTTGTACCATTCTATAGTGGCCAGAAGCCCTTCAGCCACGGTGGATCCTTGGATTAACAAGTATATATTCCCAAACGGCCAGCTATTAACGATGGGCCAAATCCTGACGGCGACAGACGGCGTCTTACGATCAGAGGACTGGCACAATTTTGGCACGGACTATGAAAAGACACTCATGGCGTGGCACAAAAACTTTTCCAAACACTGGGAAGAGATAAAGAAATCTGGAAATTACGACGAGCGCTTCTTCCGCATGTGGTCCTACTACTTGTTCTCCTGCGCAGGTATTTTTAGATCCCGCCAGTACCACCAAGTCTACCAAGGCGTGCTGACCAAATACGGTTTTACAGGCAGCTATGAAGCGGTTAGGTAGTCATGCAACCTTCCAAGATCAATCTCCGCCGCGGCTACGGGTACTTCTAATTTTGCGTTGGCTAGTACCTCTGGGTGGAGCTCGCCGAACCAGCCTACAGGGTGCTTGTTCACGAGAATCTCGGCGCTCCTTCCAGGGATGCACCAGTCAAGATCTTTCTCCTTGACCTCGTACTTTGTTCCTACGGCTCCGAAGACAAAATCTAGAACCTCTTTCATCTCTGTGGCAGAGACATCGTTGTGTGCAGAGGCAAAAGCTAGCTTTCGTTCGTCTTGCAATTTTTCGTTTGTTACCAGACCTTCCTCGAAAACGTGCTGGGGATAGTCAACGTGCTTGTTTTGGGTGAGAAACTGGACGAGCACGGGTGTCAGCCAGTTCCGCAGGGCGCTGTACGAACTGGAGTAGAAAGCTTCTAACTCCACAAGTTTTGCCTTGGTGCGCATGTCCTTGGTCATGCTCTTTGGGTTGGTGAGCATGGCGCTAAAAATTTCTTGATAGCCCGTGCCCACGAGTAGCATTCTCACGTCGTCTGCAAATTCTTGCAAGGGCGTGGTGCCGCCGATAGAGTGAGAGGTGACGGGAACGGGTTCCATTTTGCCATACCCGTATGCTGCTGCAACGTCCTCAACTAAATCCACGTTGTGCATGATGTCGCTGCGCATGGCAGGAACCTGGATGGCTCCTTTCGTGCCGTAGCGCATCTTTTCTAACAAGCCTTTTGCTGTCGGTTCTGAGATGTCCAAATCCAAGAGAGAGTCCACGAGTCCCATGTCTAATTTTACCTCTTGTGGCGTGAGGTCGGGCATGACGACGTTGTGTTTTGGATAGCTCACGTTCATGGCCTCTATGGTGAAGCCTCTGCTGGCAAGGGCAAACGCGAAGATGGCTGCTGTCTGTCTCACGGCTTTTTCGTCTGTTCCTGTTGCGTCAAAGAACAGTTCTTTCGTGGAGGCGTCCACCTTGCCCATGTCCTCGCTGTTGATGATGGGGGGCAGGCTGAGTATGTGGTTGTTGGCGTCCATGAACACGGGGAACTTTTTCATGCCCTCCAACAACTTTCCGTATTCTTTTCCTTTAGGATGCTTTTCTAGAATGTCTTTGATGCTCATGTGCTCGCCATCTAGAGGGGTGAAGGCGAGTGATCCTTCTACCTCGGTGTAGCGTACAGGGAAAGCGATGTTTTTTGCAGGGTAGAGGCCTACAGAAACTTTTTGTCGCTTCTTGCCAAAACTTTCGCAGAATTTTTCTTGGAGTTGGATCAGGTTTTCTAGTAACGCGTCGGACATTTTTCCCTTGGCGACGAAGGTGGCCACAAAGGGGCGCCCGGCAACCTTGTCTACGATGGCTTGGCGTTCTGGTTTTTTCACGTCCACTGTTGCAAGTCCTTTTTCTACACCAAGCAACCCCCGCAACATGGCCGTTAGTCCTTCCACGCTCCAGATCCATGGCAGGTTGGTGTCATTAAACTCGACAGAAATGTTTTCGCCGTACTCGGTGAGTTCGGCTTTGAGACAGCTAAGAAGGTCTACGAGCTCTTCTTCAGACACTAGCTTGCCTAGTAGAGAAAAAAAGTCTTTCTTGTCGTAGGTTAGCGTTGGCATGTTACACCTTTGCCTTGCGTAAGTACGCAAGGTCTTTGCTGAATAGGTTGCGAATGTCTTTGATACCTAGGTTGAACATGCCTAGTCTGTCAACGCCAATCCCCCAGGCGAGAACCTGGACGTCTTTCTGCGCAAGTGGCTGCACGAGTTCTGGTCTGAAGAGTCCTGCCCCGCCTAATTCTATCCAGCCAAGGTCGGGGTGCTTGGCAAATAGTTCCACGCTTGGCTCTGTGAAGGGGAAGTAGCCAGGAACGACCTTGACCTCTTCTGTATGCGCAAAGGTCTTGGCGAACTGTTTCAGCAATCCTATCATGTGGCGCAGGGTTAGATTTTTGTCTACCACTATTCCTTCTACTTGGTTGAAATCAGGAAGGTGTGTTGCGTCAATGACGTCGTATCTGAAGCAGCGAGACATTGCAAAGTATTTTCCTGGAATTTTTAGATCTTTACTAGCAAGCATTCTTGCGCTGCACGCAGTCCCTTGCGTTCTTAGTAACTGTCGTTTGCTATGGTCGATGTCAAAATCGTACTGCCAGCCCGTGCTTCCCTTGACTCCCTTTTCGTGGGCTTCCTTCACGCGTTTCATGACGCCTGAATCAATATCTGCTAGTGGCGCGTTCTTGACGTAATACCCCTCATGGATGTCTCTTGCCGAGTGGAACTGTGGCATGTACAGTGCGTCCATGTCCCAAAAGTCGCTTTCTACTATGGGCCCGTCCATCTCTTGGAAGCCGAGGGAGATGAACTGTTTTCGCACGCTGTCCAAGAATTTTTTGTAGGGTTGGAGCTTGCCTCCGTGCAATCTTGGCGCGACGCTGGTGAGATCGTACCTTCTGAAGTTCTTTCCCTTCCATGATCCGTCTTGGAGCATCTGGGGGGTTAGCTGGTCTGCCATTTTGGCTAGTCCTTGCTGGACTATTTTTTTGCCAGCATCCGTGATGAAGGCCTTCACTGTCTTTTTGCTTTCTTCTTTGATGAGTCCTCTTCTTTGTAGGCTTAGCGCCGCAGCCTTATCGTCTTTGGCAGGAACGCAGGGCATTTTTTTGAGCAGGCTCTCTTCTGGAAAGGTTGCCTTGCTTGCCTCTGGGGTTGCCTCAACGTTGCCCTTGTTTACGGTTATGAGTCCTTGCTGGCGTAGCACGCCGATGGCGGCCTGGCCTCCTTGGATCTGGCCGAGGTCTTTGATCGCCTGGGGTCGCTGGATGACTAGCTCAAGAACGGCTTTTTCTGGCAGGCCTTGCTTGCCTCGTTCTGTGGCGTCAAAGTGAGTTTCTTTGCTGGTTTTTGTGGTTACTAGTTTTTTCTTTTCGAGCCATTGTAGCGCTCTCACAACGCTAACCTCAGGGAGCCCGCTCTCTGCGGCTAGCTCTGGAACTGTCTTGGCTGTCTTCAGCAAGGGCAGCACTTGGCGTTCTAGAGGGTGTAAGGATTGTGCAAGGCTCATGCTCGGTCGAGCGTGGCACTTCTTAAAAATCTATCCGTTCCTACTGGGCTTCTAGCTTCTCTAAGAGCTGGAACATACAGCTGGAAAGATTTGTCACGGCTTGTTTGACCTTTGCTAGATCGCCTTCACCGCCATCACACTGCGTAAGGGCGGAGGTTGCCTTTTCTAATTCCTTTTTGATGTTGCTGACTTCCATGAGAATTTTCCCCTATTGGGATTAATTAATCTTTCGGTCTACCTGGCTGACTTCAGGGTTTTCCAGGTGTGGTCAAACATGTTTTCTAGTGTCTGTCCGAAGAATGGTGCGTTCAGCCAGATGCCCACGTCGTACGTTGGGTGGACCTCTTGGTCGTCTAGGATCATAAACACTAGTTCCTTT
This sequence comes from Candidatus Woesearchaeota archaeon, assembly GCA_002687275.1. Classification (GTDB taxonomy): domain Archaea; phylum Nanobdellota; class Nanobdellia; order Woesearchaeales; family ARS49. The sequence goes on along the minus strand of NYZT01000008.1, from coordinate 661 downwards.
GAGTCAACAATGCAGAATCTACCTTTGGAATCTGTGTGGCGTACTTCTGCAACCGTGCTTATGTCTTTCAGGGCGTCCTTGTTGTCTTTGGTCATGGGCGCTGCGATGCGAATCTTCACGCCTCTTTTCTTGAGCTTCTCAAGCAGTGGCTTTAGTCCGTCTACTTTTCGTAGGAATCCTTGGCTGGTCGTTTGTAGCGTGACGCTTTTCGTGGCGTTCTTCAACACGGTCTCTAGGTGCGAGTACAGGTTGTGTCGGCCGCGTAGGCTTCCAGAAAGGTCAGAGGGCTCGACTAGTTCGATGCCCTGGGTGTGGAGAACGTTTAGCTCGCCTAGCACGTCTGTCTTCTTGAGGTCCTCGAGCCTGCGCATTTTTTCGTCTGCCTCTTGGCTGAGGTTCTTTTTCACGCGTTCTAGCACCTCTGTTGGTGGAACCGCTAGATACTTGATTGGCTTGCCGAGTTTCATGATAACGAAGCCCTTCTTCTCTAGGCTTTCTAAGACGTCGTAGCTTCGTGAGCGGGGGACGTTGGCTATGTCGGATAGCTCCCCTGCCGTGGCCACGCCTCTGCTTAAGAGCGCGGCCCAGATTTTAACTTCGTATAGGTTGAGCGAAAAATATCTTCTCAGTTTGTTCAAAAATTCTTCTTTGACAATCATTG
>NYZT01000007.1 GCA_002687275.1 Candidatus Woesearchaeota archaeon | reverse complement strand
GAAGGCGCAGCCACCATCGCAATAAACACCGACGCCCAAGACCTCCTATACACCAAAGCAGACACCAAGATACTCGTGGGCAAAGACACCACCAAAGGACTAGGGGCAGGCAGCTACCCGAAAGTAGGCGAGGAAGCAGCAAAAGAAAACGAACAAGACATCAAAAAAGCCCTAGAAGGCGCAGACATGGTGTTCATCACGTGCGGCCTAGGCGGAGGCACAGGCACAGGAGCAAGCCCAGTTGTTGCAGAGGTAGCCAAAAAATTAGGCGCGTTGACAGTAGGCATCGTCACCATGCCCTTCACCATGGAAGGCAACAAAAGATACGAAAACGCTCTAGGAGGGTTAGAAAAATTAGAACAGATCGTTGACACCCTCATCGTTGTCCCAAACGACAAGTTGTTAGAGATAGCGCCAGAGATCCCACTACAAACAGCCTTCAAAGTGGCAGACGAAATACTCACGAACAGCGTCAAAGGCATAGCCGAACTAGTGACAAGAACCGGACTAGTAAACCTAGACTTTGCAGACATAAGAGCAGTCATGAGCAACGGCGGCGTAGCATTAATAGGTGTTGGGGAGAGCGACTCTGAGCAGCGAGCTGTCGAGGCCGTAGAAAAAGCCGTCAACAACCCCTTGCTAGACGCAGACATCGTCGGCGCTACTGGCGCATTAATCAACGTGTCAGGAAGCAAAGACATGACGCTCAACGAAGCAAGACAAGTGGTAGAAACCATCACCGAACGATTATCAGAAGACGCCCGCGTCATATGGGGCGCCCAAGTGTATGAAGACTTAGGAAAAACCATCCGCGTCATGCTCATCGTAACAGGAGTAAAGAGTTCTCAGATATTCGGCGCAGGCAAAACAACCAAAGACGAAGAACGAAAGGGAATCAGTGCAGATCTAGGCATTGATTTCGTGGACTAGCAAACTTTAAATACCGCCTGCAGACAGTCCCTCTATGGAAGAAGCACCGGAAGAAAAACCAGAATCTAAGGAAGAGAAGGCTGAGTCAGAAGAACCCAAGAAGGTTGAGCAACCTTCCGAGCCAAAGCCATCAATATCACAAAGAATCAGGGCAGGAATACGATTTTTGAAGAGTTACTGGAACGAGTGCAAGCGCGTTCTCAAAGTAACCAAAAAGCCAGACAAGGAAAGCTTCACCATGATCGTCAAGGTCAGCGGAGCAGGCATGGCCATCATCGGAGTCATAGGATTCGTCATCCACATGCTGCATCAGTTATTGTTCTAGGCCAAAAGGGTCCAGTCACCGTCGCCATCCTCTATATCTGGCATCATTGCTTCGAGGTCGCTGTCAGAAAGATTTTTTGCTTCCTGCCATGCGTAGTAGCCATCCGCAATTAGGGCAGCAGCGAGGCATGTGTACGCGGTAACACACGCTGCCTTCCATACTGGCAAAGGATTCTGCGCCATCCACGTCATGGCTTGCTCGTACAGTTCCATGCAAGAAGGAATTCAAAAGAGGTTATTAACTTTTCCCATTCTTTGCGCACACAACGTCAAGAACACCGCATACGTGAAATCTTCAGGAAGGTTCGCAGGGTTAGGCGCGTAGCCGTTGTGCGAGGCAAAACCACCAAAATGGTCCGGAATAACCTCAACATCGCCTGCCTTAAAGCCCCAATCAGGACTGTCAGCAAGATACTCAACTAGAGTTCCTCGGAACCCAACGTAAAGATCTTGGCCTTTGAAATGGACAAACTCAGTATGATCAAGATCAGTAGCCAGCACCTTGACAGGAATGGCATCTTGTGGGTTTGGATTCAGACCGCCCACCTTACGCTTGCCATCTTGGGTAAAATACCAACGCTCTACTGCAAGAGCCTCATCTCCTGGCTGAAGGCGCAGGTAGCTAGCTTTAAACATACTTCTACAATAAACCCGTATCATAAAAACCTTGCGCCTCTTCTTTTTAAACAAACCCCCGAACGTAAGGTTCTTAGATGAACCGCTGTTTCTTTCATTGAAGAGAGACAGAAAAAGACTTTTTTCTCTTAACACACTATGAAACCGACGTTACGAAGCAAAGTCACTTACTGAATAGCTAATACCTTTGCGTAGTCAACACATTTCATATTGTACCTACTCGAAGGCAAACCAGGGATGTCAAGGGTAGTCGTCTCATCACACGTCCCTTCATAAGGAAAATTAGCTGTCTTTAGACTTGGTGATCCCTGAATTATAGCCTGCACCTCTGATAAAGAGTAGCAATCACAGAGTTCTTGTCCAGACGTGCATAAATAATCCCACTGACGATCCCCTAAGGGAGAATTACATTTTTCTCTACGAACACGAGGGCAATCGTCCGGACAAGAATATTCACTTTCTACATTATTTGCACTATTACAGTCTCCATCCCCACAATGTGGTTGCATTATACAGCATTCTTCACCACCAATTCCATATTTGTCGGTAGTTGTACAATTACCTCGTGTTGATGGATCACTACAAGGATTTCCATTTCCATAATCTTCACAGGATGCCTTTACTTCATGTTCTACACATGATAACTTACAATCATTTGGACAACTAGCCGCATTTTCAGTTCCTTCGAATTTTGCACATACGCCATCGTTGTTACACGTTCTTTCTGAAGATTTTACACATATATTTCCCTGGTTAAGAGTGCCTCCAGCTTGTTGATACACCCAGTATGATTCGTAACCAAGGTTAGCGTCGGGATCAGCGCCGTTACAAAATTGTAATCTAGGAGATTCAGCCTCAACATACTCTTGGAGGCTTGCAAAACCAGAAAAACATTTTTCTACAATTCCATCTCGCATGACCTCATATTCTCCTTCTAGACAAAGTTGAGGATCGCCAACTTGATTTGTTGAATCCCCTTCAGGTACAGGATCAGGTATAGGATCGGGTACAGGGTCCGGTACTGGGTCAGGCACAGGGTCAGGTATAGGATCAGGTATAGGATCCGGCAAAGGATCGGGTATAGGATCAGTAGTAGGAAGAGCAGATCCTACATTACCAACAAAACCACCACCATTAAGACCTGCGCCTATGGCAACACCTACAATAAAAACAACAGCGATAACCATAAAACTATTTTCTTTTGTCATAAACGTGTTTCTTAAAAAAAACTTATATTTAAATCTTCCTAAATTCAACCCCATTTAGTCTTCAGAATATATCTTTTTTATGAGTGTTAAGAGTTGGTATTTCGCCAACAGATAGGTTAGTCCTTTGTACAGGCGTTTGCCCCTTATTTTTAAACAAACCCCCGAACGTAAGGTTTTTAAATGAACCGCTGTTTCTTTCAGTGAAGAGAGAGAAGCGAGACAGAAAAAGACTTTTTTCTCGTAACACACTATGAAACCGTTGTTACCAACGTTACGAAGCAAAAGGCGCTACGTTGCTTTTGAGGTGCTAGGAAGGCCTGCACAGCAAAAACAAGTATGGCAAGCCATCCAACAATCAGTGTTGGAGCAAGAAGGAGTCCAAGGACTGGCAAGACAAGAGTTAAGCATGCCAGCATGGAACCAAAAAAGCCAGAAAGGCATACTCCGCGTGAGTCACAAACACGTCACCAACCTCATAGCAGACACCAGCTTTGTGACAAGCATCAACAACCAACCAAGCACCATCAACACGATAAGAACAAGTGGAATGATCAAAAACATGAAGGAGATCCTATAATGCAACAACCAATGCCACACCAACTCATGGGGTACGACCGTGCCATCACCATGTTCAGCCCAGACGGCAGACTCCTACAAGTAGAGTACGCAAAGAAAACCGTCAAGCAAGGAAGCACCACGCTAGGCATGGTTTGTTCTGACGGCATCCTGTTCGTGGCAGACAAAAGAATAGTTGACAAATTCGTCATACCCGAAAGCGTAGAAAAGGTCTTTGAGATAGACGAACACCTAGGCGCGGCAGCATCAGGCATCCTCAGCGATGCACGAGTGCTCATCGAACGAGCCCAGGTCAAAGCGCAACAACACCGCGTCCAGTTCGACTCAGAAATTGATTCTGTGTCTGTGGTTAAAGAAATCTGCAATCTCATGCAGATCTGCACCCAGAGTGGAGGCCTAAGACCGTTCGGCGTAAGCGTCATCCTAGGTGGCGTCGATCCAGACGGCGAGGCACGCCTGTTCGAGACAGACCCCACAGGCATCTTCTTCCAATACAAAGCAACAGTGATTGGCGAGGGAGAAGCAGAAATCGAAGAGATACTCCAAAAAGAGTACAACGAAAAAATAACCATCGAAGAAGGACTTGGCATAGCAATGCGCGCTCTGAACAAGCTCCTAGAAAAGCGACTCAACCTTGAGCGCATAGAAGCCGCATGCATAAGAAAAAGTGACAGAAAATTCACCAAACTCAGCCCTGACGACATAGAAAAGGCGCTGAAGAAGAAATAACCATGGAAAAAGTATCAGTAAAAAACAGAGACGTGGTCGTGCCTGGCGAGATCCTCGCAACAGGCATGGGCTTTGTCCCTGGTAACGGAACATATAGAGAAGGAGACAACGTAAGAGCCGCAAGGCTAGGATTAATGGGCGTCGAGGGAAAAGTCATCAAGCTAACACCGCTGGCAGGACCCTACGTACACCAAGTTAACGATCGCATCATTGCAAGAGTCAAAGACATACTCATGACAGGATGGAGACTAGATACCAACAGCGCATACAGCGCCGTGCTAGGACTCGCAGAGGCAACCTCTGACTTCATCCCAAGAGGAGCAGACCTCAAGCAATACTTTGACATTGACGACTGGGTAATCTGCAAGATAACCAAAGTGACCAGCCAGAAGCTCATCGACGTCAGCATGAAAGGACCAGGCCTGCGAAAGCTAATAGGCGGCAGAGTCATCAAAGTCAACCCTGCCAAAGTGCCAAGAATCATAGGCAAGGAAGGCAGCATGATCTCCCTCATCAAAGAAGGGACGGGCGCGGACATCCAGGTAGGCCAAAACGGTCTCGTGTGGATCAAAGCAGACCCAGAAAAAGATCCAAAAGTGGAAGGCGCCATTCGCATGATTGAGGAAAAGGCACACCTTCCAGGATTGACAGAAAAAGTCAAGGAGAGTTTCAAATGAGTTACACTAAAAGGTTTGACGGACGACAGTTCGAAGAACTAAGAAAAATGGAAGCCAAGGTAGGCGTCGTGCCAAGCGCACAAGGAAGCGCCATGTTCAAGATCGGAAACACCGTGGCCATCGCAGCAATACGCGGCCCAAGAGAGGTCCGACCACGATTCATGCAGGACCCCACCCAAGGATTGTTACGCTGCCACTACAACATGATGCCCTTCTCCGGACACGGAGACAGAGTACGTCCTGGCGGCGGAAGAAGAAGCAAAGAGATCAGCATGATCATGGAGAAAGCCTTACGGCCAGTCATCAATCTATCGGACTTCCCTAACGCAATGATCGAAGTCCATGTTGAGCTGCCACAAACAGACGCAGGCACAAGGTGTGCAGGCATCACCGCGGCAGCCATTGCACTAGCGCATGCAGGTTACGAGATGAAAGATCTCGTTGCATCAGTCGCTCTAGGCAAGGTAGGAAACCAAATTGTTGCAGACGTGAACTACGACGAAGAGGCCTACGAAGGAGAAGGCGGAAGCACAGACATCCCCCTCGCCATCGTACCCTCCACCGGAGAGGTCACGTTGCTACAACTAGATGGAGAGGTAACCCAAGAAGAGCTCAAGAAAATTATCGAGCTCGGAACCAAAGTGGCAGGAGACATCTTCAAAGTACAACAACAAGCTCTCAAAGAAAGCTTTAAGGAGACAGCATGAACCGAGAACACTTACTCAAAGCACTCGCAAAAGGCGTTCGTTATGACGGACGCAAACTAGACGAGTACAGACCAATCAAAGTAGAAAAAGACGTATCCCACAGCGCTGAAGGCAGCGCTCGCGTCACCATCGGAAAAACCGATGTCATCGTAGGCGTGAAAATGGGCTGCGAAAAGCCATACTCTGACACACCAGAAGAAGGAAATCTTATGGTGAACGTCGAGTTACTACCCCTATCCGGAGATAGGCACGAACCTGGCCCACCAACAGAGGAAGGCATCGAACTATCCAGAGTCACCGACCGAGGCATTCGCGAAAGCAAATCCATCGACGTCAAGAACCTCTGCGTGGAAAAGGGCGAACTCGTATGGAACGTCATGGTAGACGCGTGCACGGTGAACGATGATGGCGGCATGTTTGACGCCATCGGACTCGGCAGCATGGCAGCCTTGCAAAACGCAAAGTTCCCAGAACTCGAGGACGGCGTGGTCAACTACGACAAAAAATCAGACAAAGGCATCCCTATAGACAGAGACCCGCTACCCGTGACGGTGTACAAAGTAGGACCACACCTATTCGTGGACCCAACCATACAAGAACAACAGTTCGCAGACTCGCGCCTAACCATCTCGGTTACAAGAGAGAACACCGTGGTGGCGCTCCAAAAAGGCGGTCCCGGACCCCTGACACCACAGGACGTTGACACCATGGTAGGCATTGCACTCAAGAAAGCACCAGAACTGAGAAAAGCACTATGAACAAGTACGAACTCGCACGCATCATAGGAAGTCGAGCCTTACAGATAGCAATGGGCGCACCCTTCCTTGTCAAACTGTCTGACAAGGAACTCGAAAGCATGGCTTTCAACCCTATCAAGATAGCGCTAGCCGAAAACGAAAAAGGCGTGCTTCCTATTGCAGTACGGCATGCATGAGATAACCCAAGAAAAACTTGACAAGTATTTCCAAGTAACTCGCGCAGCCCTGGCCAAAGCCAAGACCCATTCTGAAAAAAACAAAGAGAGCAAGATCATTCTAGACATGGCGGCACGCTATGTTGACGACGCGCAATGGTTCAAAGACAAAGACGACATCGTTAACGCGTTCGCAGCCCTGAACTACGCACACGGCTGGCTGGACTGCGGTGCTAGACTAGGATTTCTGAACGTACAGAGAGACAGCGAACTGTTTACGGTTGACTAGCGAACATGCTTGCCACGTCAACCACAGCAAGATCGTCAAAGCTTGTACCCGTTACGAGGACACTATCTGACGTAGCGAAAACATCTTTAATCGTGGTCTCGTCAGAGACCGCTGCCTTTGCAGCCATCCTCGTGTCAAACGCAGTAGTACCCATGATAACCAAGTGATTATCCTTCAAGATTATAACTCTCAGGTCTGCCTTGAAGTCCTTGGCACAGTCGGCATGCGCCCTGCCACCACGGAAGGGGAGGTCGGCCACGTTAGCTGTGGCACGGTTACTACAAGGTCCGCCCAGGAGAATGCCGGGATTTTTTGTGATGAAACTAGCGTCTGTTTTTAGCGGAAGCTTGAACTTGCCGCGAATGTCAATGGCTGCGATGTTGTCAGCAGAAGACGCCTTGCTGCCAATAACAACAGGATACTTTTCTTTGATGGCCTTCTTTACAAAGTCAAGAATGAACTGAGGGTCCACAGGATCATCCACGTCATCGTCTGCCTCTTCTTCCTCTTCTGCTTCTTCAACGATCTCTATAGGTACAAACTTGCTACCTTTGAGCTCTATCGCGCTTCCTGGATAATTCTTGTTTCTGATTAAGGGAGAGAGTTTCCTCACCACAGAGGCAAGTCGAGACGTGCTTGAGGCTAGCACCACCAGATTGTCATGATTGTCCCCGTACACCACGGTTCTGCCCTTGTCCAGCAATTCCACAACCACCTTTTGGACGTCTGCCGTCAGCCTGTTTCCGGTCAAAGACAGTTTTGCTAGCTTGTTAGATGCTTCGTGATTTTTCTTGTCATACACGCTGAGCACGATTGCGGTGTTCTCAATATTGGGCGTTTTGTCCGTGTCCATCGCGGTGTTGACGATGTCTAGCTGGGCAGCCACGTCAGAGGCGGCTTTGATGACCGAGGTCATGCCTGTTCCCGATGGCAGGATGATCTTGTACTCTGCAGGATTTTGAATGATGCGATCCAGCACGTGATTTAGGGGTGAGGGCGGCCTCTTAGTCTCAACAGGGAGGACTATCTCCATTTCACAATCCTCCGGACAGATGCGATCTTCGCCAGCCCCACACTGGTTGTTGCCGCAGATGTCAAAGGTCCACACGTCCAGGATGTAGCTTGCAGAAAGTTGGTTGCAACCAATATCACGGGGAACCGAGTACACCGGGCTTTTCACGCGCTCGTCGTCAGCAGTACGCAACTGTAGCCGGATGTCGCGGCCAGGAAGAATAACTTGGTTGAGGCGGTGCACGTTCTTCTTTCTTCCATTGCCTGCCCCTCCCCGATCAGAACACTCTGCGTTCGGATCCACGTTGATCTCAAAGGAAGCCGGCTCGTCAGTGTACAGGCCGATGCTTGTGGCCTGTCGCACGTTGATCGAGCCCAGGTCAAACTCATTATCAGAATGGACGGTGTGTCCGTCGTTCATGCACAGACCATCGTTCCACTCCGCCTTGTCTCCGCTGAAGTGCACGGCAATCTGGTCCAGGCAACGGGAAGACAGGTGCATCATGGTCAGCTCGTCCACCATATAGGAGAAGGACCCATCAGATTTGGTTTTGATAGGATCAACGGATCTTCCGTCTATGCTCTTAGTGAAGATGGTGACGCCAGAGAGTGGCTTGGCTGTCTCTGCAGAGAATATCTTTCCCTTTATCGTGAATTGTCTCTTTGGATGGATGTATGGGCAGTCCTGTGGACATTTTTCAGAGTCCTCGCCATAGCCCGGCGTGTCATGCCGGAAGCACACGCCGTCTCCGCATCGGGGGATGTCTTCACAGCACTGGGCGCCGCCACCACAGGCTAGCGTGTACGACCCGTAATGGCCGCAACCTCTTATCGGCGAGGTACACTTGTACCCTTCACGTTCACACGCATTCTTAGGAGGGTCTAGCGGTCTGTTGGTGACCTCACAATACCCGTTTCTGCACACGTGGAAGGGGCAGGGAGCTTGCACGCAGGATAATACTGGGCAGTCTCGGTCATCGTTGCACGGGATGGTTGATTTCTTGGGCATGCCGTTAGGCTCGCACTGGAAGCCTGTCCAGCACTTGTTCCTGCCACAATCGCAACCTTTTGTTATACCAAACGCACAACCGGTTCGCAGCCCTTGAGCATGGTCACACGTGTCTGTGCAGTCATCAATAAATCGTCGCCAGATGCCTCCTGCAGGCCTGCACCGCTTTTCTTCTTTTGTTCTCTCGTCAAAGCATGGTGAGGGTTCTTTACACGCACACGTTCGCTTGTCCACGCCTTTGACACAACCGCCACTCATGAATCCTGGAGGGCAGTCTTGACAGTAGGCAGGGCAGTCGCGATCGGTCAGGCCGCATCGTGAAGGAACGCAAGGTGGAGGAATCGTACACGCTTGAGCCACGGGATCAAATCTCGAACACCCTCCTCCTTCCATGCCCGGTCCGCACGCGTTGCACGTGTTGCAGTCTTCGTAAGGCGGCGGCATCGCTTTTTCTTTAGTCTCGGTCTTTTTCGTGATAAGGACTTCCTTGTTGAGATCAACCTGATCTTTGACTTTAGGAATACAGAGCGGAGGTTGCTTACAAGAGCAAGAGCCAGCATCCACTCCACTGACACAGCCACCTCCTGTTGATTCTGAATCGCACATGGCGCACAGTTCTGGGCAGTCTGCAGCAGTCAGCGTACACGAGTCCGTGTCAGCCTTTGTCCCTGCTAGTTCTGAGTCTAGGTCTAAATCCAGGTCTAAATCCAGGTCCAAGTCCAGATCCAAGTCTAAGCCTTGCAAGCCCGTAGGAACAGGGTTTACCAGGCTGTACAGACCTGCCAGCGCGACAAGACTGACCAGCGCGGTTACTGCAAAAGGCGTCTGATGCTGGGTCATTGATGCGCAGAAACCGGTATGCGTATATAAAACATACAGGTGGTGGGCTTTTTAAAGGGCGTGTGACTTGTAGGAGTATGATATCTCTTACCATGGCAGAAGTAGACCGAATAACCGGAGCTGACCGGTTTACTTCTGAACAAAAAGCCGAATTGGACGACTGCCAGTTTTTGCCAGCAAGACCCTTAGGCCTTCTAGGACAGATGGCCGTGAAAGAACTCGTAGACACGGCCAAACCTTCCTTACGCGACATGCTCAAGCAAAGACGTGCTGGCGCGCTGCAGAGACTACAGATCGACTTTTTCAGAGAGATTTCTCAGTCTCATGCATTCACCACCGGAGACTTCCTTAAAGCCATCACCCAAGATGCAGAAGTGCGTCAATGGTACCAAGAATATAACGTTCCGTTTCCTGCACAGTACCGCTAACCTACCAGTCCTAACCAGCGTAACAGTTTCTTGAACACGCCAGAATCCATGCATGATCCGCTCGTGCACAGGTTAGAGTCGCACTCAAAGCTGTTGTCACATCTCACGTTGGCAGGTTTTTGAGGCCTGAATTCGCCTTCGGTGGTGCAGAAATTGCCTCCATCACGCACGCCTACAGGCAGGCATCTTCCATTTACCACACAGCCGTCGCACCTTGGTCGAGGGCTGACTATGGGTTCTGAGGCTGGGTCTGGATCTTTATGGGGGTAGATGATGGGATCCGCGGGCTCCTCGGGTTCTGTGCTGATAGGATCGTCAGGTCCTGGTAGGGGACCCTCAAAGTAGCATTGGAAGCTAACGTTTTCGGACTCTCCATCCATTATGGTGTACTGGTACTGGCCACAGGAGCTCTTCCACGTGACCTCTTCGTTTTCTAGACCGCCGACAGAGGCCTTGCACGATGCGCTACTATTTCCCGCAATGCAGCCGAACTCTCCTTGGGTGGTTCGCGTGTAGCATCGGTCTCCTCCACTGCTATTCTCAAAGTTGCACTTGACTGTTTCTCTCACAGGAGTTTTTAGTGGATTCACGCACTCGCCGTGTTGACACACGAAGCCTTTTCCTGCATTCCTACAATCTTCGTGAGATTCACACTTTGAGCAGTCGAATGTCATAGTTTCGTCCTGGCCGTCAATGACTGTCTTTCCTCTACCACTACAGCTGGCCTTCCAGTGTAGCGTTTTCCCCTTAGCGCCTAATACTTTCACAGAGCAACGATCACTCGTTCCTGTTAGGATATTACATCCTGTTTTAGCTTGCACAGGAGTTTGTGCGTCCACGTAACATTTTTCTCTAGGACCCTTAGAATCCTTAAACACACAGGTCGCTGTCTCGCTTATGTCAATAACGATGGGTTCCTCCAGGACACACTTACCGCTTTTACAAACAGAAGACGGACAGGGGACGCCTGGTTTGCACTTGGGCTGCAGACAGTCACTGTTATCTCTGCATTCGGGCTTGAGAAGGTCCTTGATCTCAGAAGCATGCACCACTTTGAAGTGGCCCTTGTTCTTCAGGGCTATTGCTAGGTCGGCTGCAAACACTGCGTACTCTGAAGAGGCGCTGTCGCCTATGGAGATATAACCCGAACGTTTACCGGAGGAGGGTGTTCTGTCTAGGGGAACGATGAGCGCTTGGTCTAGGTTGGTAAGCTCGCTGTACAGTTTGATGGGGCCTGGCGATAGCCCTTTTCTGGTGAGATGCTCAAAGATGTCCTGGGCAAACACCACGGTGTTAGCAGGAGAATTGTCCTCAACAGTGATCGTCAAGAGTAGTTCTGGTTTCGGAGGCTTTGCAACACAAGAACCCTGTCTGCACTCAGAAACAGGACACTTAGCACCTACCACCGCCATGCACGGCGGAGGCGGACAGTCACCATCATTCTTACACTGCGGCTGCTCCTCAACAACACACTTACCGTTCTTGCACTCAGAAACAGGACACTTAGCACCTATCACAGTCATGCACGGCGGAGGCGGACAGTCACCATCATTCTTACACTGCGGCTGCTTCTCAACAACACACTTACCCTTTTTGCATTTAGGCATAGGGCATTCATGCCCGATCATACAGGGCGCGGCCGGACAGTCACCATCATTCTTGCACTGCGGCTCAAGTGGCTTCTCCACCACGCAAGAACCCTTTTTGCATTTTGAAACAGGGCATGGCTCTTTGATGCACACCAAGATAGGGCAGTCCCGGTCACTAGTGCAATACTTCTCGCCTGAGCAATCAAACTCAGCCTCGCCACCTTTTCCTACAACAGTATAAGCATACCCTCCACACGAGCTCTTCCACGTAAGCTTTTCGTCAAGAAATCCCTTCACTTTTGCCTTACACATTGCGTTATTAGTTTGATCCACACAAGAATAGTCACCGGCAGAGCTCTGGGTGTAGCACTTCTCACCTGCGTTATTATTGAAAATACAATGCACGACGTCAGAGACAACAGGATCTACCGTGCCCACGCACTTGCCATTCTCACACACATCCCCCTTATCACAATCCTTGTCGCTTTTGCATCCAGGCACAGATTCTTTGCACCGGAACACGACCTTCTCGTCACGACCGTCGATAACCGTCTTGCCTTTGCCGCCACAAGAACTTTCCCAGCGTACCACCTCGCCTTTTTTGCCTTTTGTCTTGGTCTCACACTCTCTCTTGCCACCACAACCGAAAGAAGACTTCGTACCTTTCACGATGCCACGACACTTATCGTAATCTTTAGAACCCTTAAACACGCACCGCACGACCTCGGACTTAACAGCCGGTTTGCAGTTAAACACGACCTCGCCGCCCTTACCTACCGTAGAATATGCCGTGCCTCCGCACGAACTCTTCCACGTAAGAGCGTCGCCGTAGCGACCTCGTACGTTAGCCTCGCAGAACTTTTTACCTTTATTCACACACGAGTAATCGCCGTGTTTGTTGCTGGAGTGGCATTTTTCTTTGTCGCCACTGTTATGGAATCTGCAAACAACTTGGTCTTGGATGATCTTCAAACCACTTTTAGAGAACGCGCACATTTTTTCGCGGCATATATCTCCTGCGCCCATCTTCATACATTCTGCATCTGACTCGCAGAAAGGCGGGGCAACACTGAGGCCAGTAAAGTCAGAAGGACCCAGCAGCATGGTGACCAAGGCAACCACTGCTAGTCCAATCTGCCATGCACGCTCTTGCATACACGCGCGAAAAAACAAACTCATATTTGAAAGTATAGGTTTTAGTATACTAGTCGGGGGAGCTTACCTCCAGATGTTGTCGCAAGGATTATATATCTCAACCCTAAGACAACGCCATGGACTCCCGCCATAGCGACCTGCTAGTCGTGTTAAAACGTGCGGCTAGAGCGGTGAAAGCTCAAGATTACGAGAACCTAAGCGTTATTAGCAACCAAGTAGTCCACAACGCCAGCGTGTTCCAGGACAACCATGCAGTGCACACCGCCATCGTGCTGTACGCCATAGGCAAGGTTGCGGCAAGATGCAAGGACAAGTGTCTGCCGATAAACATAGAGCTAGACAAGGCCATAAGAGCGGTAGAGCAAGGAAAGCACAGCCAGTACGAGAAAGAACTACGACACATCATGCAGGTCTTGAGGAAAACAGACAACAAGGTAAACATGTACACCCAAGAGGCCCTAGACCAGGCGAGAGTGAAAAAGGGCTACAAATTTCACACCCACGGCCTGAGCGTGGCGCGTACAGCAAAACTTGTCGGAGTCTCGCAATGGGAGCTGCAGGGCTATCTTGGCAAGACCGTCCAAGAGGAGCCCACAAAGAGGGACAGGCTAGCTATAGCAAGAAAATTGTTTACTCAGCGTCGCTGATTAAATCATCCGCGCTGTGGACAGACGCAGCCACTATGGTCTCTTCCTTGCCACAGTAAGGACACAGGCGAGGGGCATGGCCACTATGGAAGCGCCAGTTGCAACTTGAGCACCGGAACACCTTCTTCATTCAAGGAATTAAGACTAAGCAATATTTAAGCATTGTTGGTCTCAAGAACAAAAGATTTTTATACACGAACCCTGACTTTCGAGTAACGAGGTGGTATAATGGAAAAGAAAGAAACTGCCGCAGTAGCGTATGTGATCCTAGGAATAGTCGCCATCATGGCCATCGTTGGTTTGGTGCTGTTGTTCCGCGGAGGCATGGCCACAGGGCAATTCGCTGAGAGGAAAATTGTATCAAGCGACTTCATGGTCCAAGACGGCGGCAACGTTCGGGAAGGAACTCCTCCTGTTCGGTATGCGTACGACGACACCGTGACGCAAGCAAGAATCAACAGCGCTGATGCTTCCAATCAGGTCGTCGGCACCACGCGTGCAGGATGAACAAAGATCTTTTTTTTGTTATTCTTCTTTTTATTCTTATTATTATCTTGGCATTGATCGTTGCTAACGTAGATGCCATTTTCCCTACACCCGTACCATGAACTGGCTCAATACCACCGTAAGAAGTGTCAAAGACATCTGGCAGCCATTGTTTGTAGTGAGCATGCTTGTTGATCTTGCCTTCCTGTTCGTGCTTGGCTTCTTAACAAAGCCACTAACGGATAAGCTCGTGGAGTACGCCATCCTGATCTATCAGGACATGGCCCAACAAAAAGTAACCTTGTTTGGCTCGCAGTATGTTGGCCAGGCGATTTCTGTCTACCTCGTGCTAGCCATCGCAGTCTTTATCTTGGCTGCGCTAGGCCAGGGCGTGGCGTGGTGGCTGGCCAAGGGCATGACCGGCAAAGGCGTCAGCATCGGTTATGTAAAACAATTCACCAAGCTCCTGCTTCCATACTATCTTGTGTACTGCCTGGCCTACTTGGCTAATGAATACTTCAGCCTGCGCCATCACGTTCTAGAGCAGGTTGCCAAGCAATCGCTAACCAACATCTACTCTTGGGCGTACTGGATCATCATAATAGTGTTGGTCGCGTTTGCCTACGCCGCCTTTGTGCACGCAAAGCACCAATCATGGAGGCACTGGAAGCGCTGGGGCGTCGCAGGCCTGGTTATCGCCGTGGTGGCGTTGAACGTTCGCTTTGTGCTACGCTTGCTTCCCCCGCCGTACTATCTCTTACTTGGCATTCCTTTGGTGCTCGTGTTGTTGAGCTGGCACCGCATAGCTTTTATACGACTAACTTCTTAGGTCGCGTATGGCATGGACGCACGCGCTTGACCCTGTAGCCCTGAATCTTGGTTTTTTCCAGATTCGCTGGTATGGCGTTATGTGGGTGCTGGCATTTTTCATAGTCCAGTATTTTTTGAAAAAAGCAGTCAAGGATAAGGAACTAGACCTTACCCCAAAACAGGTTGAGGACGTCATGCTGTGGCTAACGTTATCAATCGTTGTTGGCGCACGGCTATTCTATGTTATCTTCTACAACCTTTCATACTATATATCTAACCCGTTGAAGGTTGCCGCGGTCTGGCAAGGAGGACTCAGCTTCCATGGCGGGCTGGTAGGCGCGATACTCGCCACCTGGTGGGTGTGCAAAAAGTACGACATTCGCTTTTGGAAGCTCGCCCATGTCGTCGTAGTCCCCTTAAGCCTTGCCCAAGCCCTAGGCAGAATGGGCAATTTCATCAACGGAGAGCTGTATGGTCGTGTCTCAGATGTTGCATGGGCGGTTTTCTTTCCAGGGGTGGAGGGAGCAAGACACCCCTCGCAACTGTACGAAGTAGGCTACAACCTGTTCATTTTTTTGGTGTTGCTAAAGACCAAGAACAATAGGCTAGCAGTGTTCATGATGCTGTACAGCGTGTTCCGTTTCTTGGTAGAGTTTGTCCGCCAACCAGACGTCCAACTAGGCATGATCGGGCCCCTGACCATGGGACAATGGCTGACCATTCCTGTGTTCCTAGCAGGACTCTATATCTACCGCAAAAGCTTATAAAGAGCGTGCGTACTCTCGACGTGTGAAACGCGCCCTACTCTTGTTGTTGCTGGTTGCCTGTGCTGCACCAGAAGTGGTGGATTATGGCACCCCCGAACCACAGATCCCCGAAGGAAACCTACACGTCGTGTTGCAATCACCCGAAGGCGTCTCTGTCGAAATTAACAAGATAACCCTGGACGACATTCTTGTGGAGGACGTCCCTATAACGTACACCGCCGTCCAGCCAACACTCTTAGGAACGCTACGCGGCGAAGGGCAAGTCCTCAACGCGCTAACGCTAGAGTTTGGCGAGGTGTTTGTGGGAGGAAGAAAGACCGTCATGCCTTCGCAAACAGTAAAGATCGTCCACCCCTTCACCATACGCAACCATGAGGACACCGTCATCGTGCTAGAACTTCTTAAGCACGAGAGCACGTTCGATGCGAACAGGCTAGTGTTTGCCCCTGTGTTTAGAGTGTATGAAATCTCCAACGCAAAGGTGACCCTGCAAAGCAGCAGACAGATCTCAACAACAGGCGCCAAAGGGGAAGTGTTGAAAATAGGCATGAACGAGCACGGTGTCACAGGTCCAGGACTGACCATACCCAGAACGAGCCGAATCATCGTGGAAGGAGATAACGTGCGATTAGACAGCGTCACCGTGCCAGAACCCGAAATCCTAAGAGAAAAACTCACCACCACACTTGGAGAGCGACCTCGCGTGACAAAGATCACAGTTATATCCTATCGCATGAGCCCTGTCAAGCTGACCGCGCGCGAGGGCCAGTACATCCAACTCTACTTCACTAGCTTTGACGAAGTCTACGGCATCGATCTCGAAGGATACGACTTGCATGTCGACTTGCAACCCCGACAGTCTCAAACCGTAGAGTTCACGGCTGACAAGAAGGGCACGTTTGAGCTGCGTTGTGATAGCACCTGCAAAGGCAAAGAAAACCGCCTCATGGGAAAGCTCACGGTGCGGTAGACTGCTTCCATAAGAAATCAAAATACTTTTTGTAGTTCTCAGCAATCTGTTTGTTTCTTATGACAAAAGCGAACGGTTGGTCATGCAACATGACGTTGGCCACATAATCCCCATACAAGAAGATGACGTTAGGGTGGCCGCTGAACGCCTTAGGGAGGAAACGCACCTTTTCCAAAGGATAAGGTTTGAAATCCTTAACGTTCTCCTGACGCAAGAGATTAAACAGCGGTATTTTTTTGGCTAGCCTACGACGCATCCAACTCGCAAAATAGTGTGGCTTGTGGATGGGCCAGTACCTGCCTGCTGCAATGAAGTAGATCTTTTTGTGGTCCAGGCACGCCTCCCAGACCGCTTTAACCCCTTCCTCGCTCGTGAACAACTCAGCATCAATAGCGGGCTTTTCTGCGTTGAACTTTTTTGTTATTTCTGGAACTAACGTTTGTACATCCTTCTTTGTGCGTTCCAGATCCAACATTTTTTCATCCACATACCCAACCAATCGGCCAGGGTTGGCCAGCTGGAACAACCTTCGCCTGTTTTCGGTAACATACGAAACCAGGCCGCGCTCGATAAGCTTGTTCAGAATGTCATAGATGTTTCTTCTTTCAATTCCTGTCTTTTCATGGATGCGGTTTAGCGGGGACTGCCCTATGTCTAGCAAGGCACCATACACCTTGATCTCTCCGTCAGAGAGTCCTAACTCTCTTAACATACCCAAGCGCATAGCTATACTAGCCAGGCCAAGTATATAAATATGGTGTTGTTATGATACCACGAAAGGTTATAACTTACTAGTGATTCTGAAACAGCATGAAACTCATCAACAAAGCAAAAAACCTAGCCATGGCAGCGCTCATGGCTACACCTCTAGCTGCAGACGGCCTACGCATAGGACAGAAAGGACCAACGAATCTCCAACTACAGAACGTGACCACCCACAACGTGGACAAGAAAAGCACCAGCACGAACATCGCGATCAAGTACTGGGACAAGAACAAATGGGTCGTTGTCAGCCAACCATATGTGTGGGCCAAGGACAAGGAAGGCACAGGCGATCTTACCGTCATCGCAGGACCAAGAGGCGATCATGGCAGCTTCCACTACAACAGCTTTGCCGGCGCAACACTACCAACAGGCAAGGTTAGCTCAGAAAGAACCACAGTCAGAGCAGGCTTGTTTGCAACCAAAACTTTCCTAGACGACAAGTTCGAGGCAGACGTCGCCGTCCAAGGTAACTTTCCACTGCCAGACAAAGGTCTCAGAGCACCCAACTCCTACAAGACAAGCCTTGTGGTGGGTGGCAAGCTTTCCAAGACCTGGGAGGCAGGCGTTGGTTTCAGAAACACGCACGTCAAGGGAGAGAACAAGCGAGCAGCCATAGGCGTGCTACGCAAATACTTCCCAGTCAAAGGCAAGCCTCACGCCGAGTTCCGCATCAACAAAGACATCGACGGCGGCTATCTAGGACAAGTAATACTGAGGTACAACTTCTGATGGAAACCGTGTACGAAGGTCCAGGACCTCTAAAGTGGTTGGGATCATTTCTCCAAGAACACTACCACTACATGGACAGTGAAGGACTAGGGCCGTACCAAGACGGGACAATAGTGTGGGTGTACCGCATCACACACAAAGATCCACCACATGAGAAAGACGAAGTGCCTCGATCCACCACCCTAGTGTCCGAACATACGAACGGAAGACAAAAAGTAATGGTCGCAGACGGCACCCTGAGAGTCAATCAAGTGCAAGAAAAGATCCAGCAAGAGATTTCAGACCGACTTGGCCTGGAGTAAATCCCGATAGTCTTAAAAACACGAGTGACTGTCGGCATGTATGTTCCATGATAGGGGTATCAAAGAAGTTCTAGAGCACTTGCACACGTCTGAGAGAGGACTCTCTGCCCAAGAAGCAACCAGAAGACTCAGAGAGGGCAGGAACGAACTCCAGGTAGAAAAACCACCCGGCGTTTTCGCGCTCCTGTTCGAACAGTTCAAGTCCCCGCTAGTATGGATACTCATCGTTGCAGGACTCGTGAGCTTTTTCATGCACGAAACGACAAGTGCGTACACCATAGGCCTCATCCTCGTCCTCAACGCTGCCTTCGGCTTTGTCCAAGAGTACAAAGCAGAACAAGCCATAGAAAAATTGAAAGGAAGGATGGCACCAAAAGCAGTCGTCATCAGAAACGGCGAACAACAAGAAATACCTGCCGTAGAAGTCGTACCCGGCGACATCCTCGTGCTAGAAACCGGCACCAACATTGCAGCAGACGCAAGGCTAGTCACGTGCCAACACTTGCAAGCTATGGAAAGCGCACTCACCGGAGAGAGCGATTCTACCACCAAAAAACTAGGCGAGGTACCCGTCAAAGCAACTGTTGCGGATAGAACCAACATGGTGTTTGCTGGCACCTCTGTCACCATGGGCAAAGCAAATGCTGTGGTTGTCAACACCGGCATGCGCACCCAGATAGGCAAGGTAGCGTCCTTGCTACAACAGACAAAAGACGAGGCCACACCCTTAGAAGAACACATCAGCCAGCTAGCCAAATGGCTAGGCATCACCGTACTCGTGCTAGCAGCTCTTATTTTCGCGCACGGCGTTGCCACCGGCAGACCCTGGTTTGACGTGCTACTACTCGCCATAGCCCTAGCCGTCGCAGCCATACCCGAAGGACTACCCGCAGTGGTGACCATGACCATGGGCCTAGGGGTGCAACACATGGCCAGAAGAAGCGCCCTCATCCGCACCATGCCCAGCGTAGAAACCCTAGGAGCATGCACAGTCATTTGCTCTGATAAAACAGGAACGCTCACCCACAACGAGATGACCGTCAAGAATCTCTACGTCAACAACGAAGTGGTCAACGTGTCAGGCAGTGGCTATGATGAAGATGGCAAGTACTCCAAGGATCCCAAAAAGTTTGCCCTATTGCTGCGCATAGGCGCCATGAACAACAACGCCACACTCCACAAAGAAGAAGGCGTCACGAAGATCGTCGGAGACCCCACCGAAGGAGCCCTGTTAGTAAGCGCGAGAAAGGCAGGCCTGCACTACGATCAACTACAAAGACAGTATCCAAGAAAAGACGAGATAGAATTTACCTCAGAAAGGAAAATGATGAGCACCGTGCACGTCATGGAAGGCAAGACCATGATGTACACAAAAGGCGCACCAGAAGTCCTAGTCAGAAAGTGCTCACGCATCTGGACAAACGGTCGCGTGATGAACCTCACCCCCGATGCAAGAACAAAAATTATCAAGCAAGCAGAAAAGTTCGCCGACCAAGCACTACGTGTGCTAGCATTCTCGTACGGCACAGAAGAAGACAGCATGGTGTTCGTGGGCTTACAAGCCATGATCGACCCGCCAAGAAAAGAGGCAAGGGACGCCATCAAAAAGTGCCAAAGCGCAGGCATCAAAGTCATCATGATTACCGGAGATCACATGTCCACCGCGATAGCAGTAGCACACCAGCTAGGCCTAAAAGGCAACGCGGTCGAGGGCAAAGACCTAGACAAGCACGCCCACAAAGACATCACCGTGTATGCAAGGATAGAACCAGCACAAAAACTACACATCGTTGCCGCCCTAGAAAGGAAGGGCCACGTGGTGGCCATGACCGGAGACGGCATAAACGACGCTCCCGCACTAAAACGAGCAGACATCGGCATCGCCATGGGCAAGTCAGGCACAGACGTCGCCCGCGACGCCTCAGACATGGTGCTAGCAGATGACAACTTCGCCAGCATCGTTGGAGCCGTAGAAGAAGGCAGAAGAATCTTTGACAACATCCGCAAGTTCGTCATGTATCTCGTCAGTTCCAACATTGGCGAACTACTAACCGTGTTCTTGAGCATTCCGTTTGGCATGAAAATGCCTGTAACAGCAATGCAAATACTCTGGATTAATCTGGTCACAGACGGCGCGCCAGCCCTCGCCCTCGGGCTGGAACACGCAGAGCCAAAAAACATGGAACGCCCCCCACGCAACCCAAAGGAAGGCGTACTCACAAAGCACAACAGCATCTACACACTACTCGTAGGCGTGTTGATGGCGGTAGGCACGCTAGGCATGTTTACCTACGCCCACCCAGAAACCGACCTTGCCTACGCCCAAACCATGGCCTTCACCACACTCGTCATGTTCCAACTGTTTAATGTCCTAAACCAAAGAAGCAGCGCACACAGCACATTTGTGTTACGGAACAACAAGTGGATCTGGTGGGCCTTGCTAGCAAGCGTCTTGTTGCAAGTGTTGGTCATCTACAGCCCGCTCAACCAGTGGTTCAACGCAATACCTCTCGGACTCATGGACTGGGTGTGGTGCATCCTTGTAGGCGCAAGCATCCTGGTCATCGGAGAGCTCGTCAAGGTGTTCAAGAAAGCATGAAAAACGACTTTTCTGGAGGAAGCGCGTACTATGACGTCATTCTTGGTAAGAAGACCTTTGCCAAGCACGCAGCCTTTGTTGCAAAAATACTCAAACAACACAAGGTAAAGACAGTGCTAGAACTTGGCTGCGGAAGCGGACTCTACCTAGCACCGCTAAAGAAGCAAAGGTTTGATATTCACGGGCTGGACATCAGCGCACCCATGCTCAAGCACGCAAAGAAAATCAAAGGTGTTAGGGTGTTCCAGAAAGACATGACCACGTTCAAGCTTCCGCAAAAGTACGACGCGATACTCGTGCTCAACTCAGGACTCGTGTTGCTGCCCAACGCAAAAGCGATCCAAAAAACCATCAACAACGTCCAACGCCACCTCAACCCAGGAGGTCTGTTTTTGATTGACATCCCCAACCATGCAGTAGAGATCAAAGAAAACAACAACACGACCGGCAAGCACGCGTACAAGATTCCCAAAGGAAAACTAGAGGTAGTGTTCGAAGACCACAAAAGAGGGAACAAGTGGGTGGCTGACTGGTACGGGTATGTTAACGGAAAAAAGGATTTCCATGAACACTACGAAGAGCTCATTGTTGATCCTAAAACAATGGAGAGGATGTTCAAGGGTTTCAACATATTGTCAGTACACGGAACAAGGAGCGGCGGAAGGTTTGATCCGAAAAAATCTTATCGTAGGTTCTACGTACTAAATCTTGCCAACTAAATCTAGTCCTGGTTTGAGCGTGTTCTTTCCTGGCTGCCAGTTGGCAGGGCAGACCTGGCCAGGATTCTCTCGCACAAACTTTGCAGCCTTGAGCTTGCGCAACAGTTCCTCAGCGCTCCTGCCAAGGCTGTTGTCATGCAACTCCATTGCCTTGATAACACCGTCAGGGTCAACGATAAAGCTGCCGCGCAGGGCTAGTCCCTCATCGTCTAGGTACGTGCCAAAAGCCTTGCATAGTTTGCCAGTAGGATCTGCAAGCATGGGATAGCGAATCTTTTTGATAGCATCCGAATGGTCGTGCCAGGCCTTGTGGACAAACACAGTATCTGTTGACACCGAGGCAATCTCTGCGCCTTCCTGCTTGAACTGATCGTAGAGATTAGCTAGTTCTTCCAACTCGGTAGGACAGACAAACGTGAAGTCTGCAGGGTAGAACACGACGATCAACCACTGGCCTTTGTAGTCACGAAGGTTTATTTTCTTTGTTGTCTCATCATGAAACCCCTCCACCTCGATGTCTGGCACCTGGCTCCCAATCATAGAAAAACGCGTTCGTGCATGAAATAAAAAGGTTAGGTTTACTAAATAAACAATCCCTCCCCCAAATAACACGTAGCAGATAGTCTTAGAAGCGCAGAAGTAAACAATCAGAGGATTGTTTGTACTTAAAGGTAGAATTATTATAGCATAGGCATAACAATCATAGTATGTTCGAAATTTGGAACAACAGGAGTGGTTTGACCAAAAGTGTTGTGGTTTTTTGTTTGTTTTACGTCCTGTGTTTAAGTGCAGCGCCTTCTGTCTTTGAAGGAGTTATCGGGGGAGGTCCCCCCACTTCAATTTTAAAGGCAAAGCTCACCATCTTTGTGTATGTTGCTGGCGGGTTTTTAACACTAGGGAAGGTATTGGTGGAGAGTATTAAAAGCATCAAGAACGGAGCAGGGATCACAAACGTTTCTGTACTGATCCTAACCGTGCTTTGTTTGATAGCACATTGCTTCTTCAGTTTAATGTTGTCGGCTCCTTTCCTATGATTGAGACCATTGAAAGTAAACAATCAAGTGATTTTTACTTTTCGTTACAACGAAACAATAGCTCTTCCGATCTTCTCGGGGACGTGGCGGAGGATGGTCTTGGCTTCAGAGGGGTAGACCTTTGACAGGTCTTCGCGTAGCACTCTCTTGTCGTCACCCATGTCATCCTCCACTAACTTTGAATGCTCAGAGAAGTATTTGTCCAGAATCTCTTGGTCAGGCTTGTCTTGGCTTATTATGATATGGTCCATCTTGCAACCTGTGTACTTTTCTACCTCTTTGACAAAATCGGACGCCTTGAAATTGAAATTTCCTTCTTTGGTGAACATGTTGCAAACGTAAATCTTGGTGGCAGTGCTGTTCTTTAGGGCTTTCTTCATGCCCTGGATGCAGAAGTTAGGTAAGATGCTCCCATACAAATCTCCAGGACAGATAACTATCTTGTCTGCCTTGCGAATGGCCTCGCCAGCATCCTTGAACAAGAACGCCTCTGGCTCTAGCATGAGCTGCGTAATCTTAGTATGTTCACCCTTGGGATAGGATACCTTGTCTTGGCCCGCCAGCGTTCTACCATCTTTGGTTGTTGCAGAGAGCTTAAACGAGTCTGCAGTTACCGGCAGCACCCTGCCCTTGACCTTGATGAGCTTGGCTGCCTCCTTGATGCCTTCGGCACTGCTACCGGTGATTTCGGCTAGGGCGGTTATGATAAGGTTTCCTAATGAATGGCCATCTTTGAATCTAAAATTAAACAGATCTCGTAGTATTTGCGCGTGCTCGTCGTCTGCCAGGGCAACCATGCACTGCCTCACATCACCAGGTGGCAGGACGCCATATTCGTCTCTGAGCCTACCGCTACTCTTGCCGTCATCGCTCATGTTAACGATGGCGGTGACACTACACTCGTAATTCTTCAACCCTCTTAGGATTTGGAACTGTCCTGTCCCCCCGCCAATAGTTACTATCTTTTGCACTGTGTGTTGATACACTCGTGCTTTTTTAAGGGTTCGGTACCTGGCGTCCACCTCTAGTTTTTTAAAGAATAACCTGTTTCCTGCCAGGTATGCGCAGTCTTACAGCACTCTGCTTGGTGGTCCTGGTAGGCTGTGTTACGGTTAACATGGGTCCTGCAACGCAGGTGCCCTGCTCGCAGCTAGCTTGTGGGGAAGGAGAGCGATGCCTTGAGAATGACGGCATGGGACAGTGTGTCCCCTACGTGTGTGAAACCTTAGGTGGAAAGCTGTGCAAGCCCACAGAGAAGTGCCCCGGCAGCAATCCTGTCCAAGGAGAGCCCTGCTGCAGCGTGGACTGCGTGGACAAGGGCGTTGACCTTTGTGAAGACGTAACGTGTGCTAAGAACAGCAAGTGCGTTGATGGAGAGTGCATCCTAAAACCGTGTAAGGATGTTGGCGGTCACGCGTGCAAAGAATTCCGCGAGTGCAAGAGCATACCTGTGCTTGCAGCAGACACCAAGTTCTGCTGTCTAGAACCTTGTCTTAACCTAGAAAGTTGCGACACAAAGGACGATTGTGATGATGGCAAGGCAAGCACAAAGGACATCTGCGTTGATGTAACAAAACTATGCCAGCACCTGCCCATCACGACCTGCCAGCATGGCGACGGATACTGCACGCCAAGCTGTACGGTAGATAATGATCACGACTGCGGACCAGAGGTGGCATGCAGAACCGATGCTGATTGTGACAGCGGCGTCGTCCGCACCAAATTTTGCGAAGGACGCTACGAAGGAAGAGAGTGCGTCTCTAACTGTCGCTGTGTGAGCTTGTTACAGGACGAGTGCAGGGACGACGATCGCATATGCCCTGTAGATTGCAACGAGGACAATGATAATGACTGCAAGGAAGACCCAGAAATCCAGCTCATCGAACCTCTTGTGATCGCTGACGAGTACGAGAACCAGAACGTTAGCTGCAGGACAAGATGGTGGCTGTTCTTTGGCACGAACAGCACGTATGAAGAAAAGGTTGAGGTAAACTACGAGTTCTACGTGGACAGTCTTCTGGTAAGGAAAAAAGACTACACCATCCATCCAGGTATTAACAACGTGGTTATCGAGGTAGGCAGACAGGACCTCAACCACACCCATGTACGCCTAGTCATGGTTGGAAAAAACGTCGCGATAAGAGGCAACGATCACTTTAGTGAGAATCTGGGCCAGTTCTGCACGCCAAGAAACAGCACCACTCAGGCGTAGTGTGGAACTATTATTAAACGCCAACACGTTATGTGGGCGTGGAACCGAAAGCAGACGCAGTCTACGAAGTAAGCTGGGAAGTGTGCAACAAGGTAGGCGGCATCTACACCGTCGTTAGTAGCAAAGCACGCAGCATGATGGAACAGTACGGCGATAACTTCCTGCTCGTGGGCCCGTGGTTTCCTGCCAAGACCCAAGGGGTGTTTGAGGAAAGACCCGTCCCAAAAGAACTCAAAGGCGTCTGTGGCCAGCTCGCCAAAGAAGGCATCCAACTCCATTTCGGAACCTGGCTGGTAAAGGGTAGCCCACCAACGTTACTAATAGATTTTTCTGCGTACGCAAAAAACGCCAACGCAATCAAAGGACAGCTATGGGACGAGTACCAACTCGACACTCTTGGAACCGACTTTAACGATTTTGACGAACCCTTAGTCTTTTCTTACGCAGCAGGAAAAGTCATCCAAGCCCTAGCAGACCAGGCAGGAAAGAAAAAAGCAGTCGCGCACTGCCACGAATGGCTATGTGGCGGAACGGTGTTGTACCTCAAAAAGCACGGCACGGTAAGAACCGTCTTCACGACACATGCCACCATGCTTGGCAGAAGTCTGGCATCAGAGGGCACCAACATCTACGAAAAAGTCATTGACGCAGAAAAGGAAGCGAGAGCGCGACCAGGAGGGTGGCCCAAATACCAAGTGGAAAGGATCTGCGCGAGCCAGGCAAACGTCTTCACCACCGTGAGTGAGATTACGGGCATGGAAGCCAAAAAACTACTCGGCGTAAGGCCACCCGTGCTATTGTTCAACGGGCTAGACATGGAAAAGTTTCCGACATTCGAGCAGGCCAGCGAAGACCATGCAAAGTTGCGCGAAAAAATCAAGAGCTTCCTCATCCCGTACTTCTTTCCCTACTACACCATGGACCTGAGCAACGCGCTCATGTACTTCATAGCAGGAAGACCAGAATTCCACACAAAAGGCGTGGACGTCTACATCCAAGCCCTGGCGCAATTGAATCAAAGAATGAAAAAAGAAGGCAGAAAAGACCCTGTGATCGCGTTCATCTTTGTTCCAGGAAACGTCAAGAACGTACGACCCGAAATCCTAGAAAGCAAAACACTCTTTGACGACCTCAAAGACAGCGTCGAGGGAAGGCACGACAAGATCCAACGAAGAATCATCGAACTCATAATCTCACAAAAAGAGATCAACAAGGGAAGCCTATTTGATGAAGACTCCCTAAACGAGCTCAAGAGGAAAACACTCGCGTTCTTACGCAAAGGAAAACCTCCCCTGAGCACACACGAGCTGTACGACGAGGACCAAGACCCCATAATGCAAGCGTGCAAACAAGTAGGATTAACCAACGCAAAAGCAGACCCCGTCAAAATCATCTACTACCCCATCTTCCTGAGCGGGGCAGACGGGCTGCTCGATACAGACTATTACGAAACCATGCAGGGCTCCCACCTAGGCGTGTTCCCTTCTTACTACGAACCCTGGGGCTACACACCCCTAGAGGCAGCAGCCCTAGGAGTTAGTTCAGTGACCACCGACCTCAGCGGCTTTGGAAGATACCTATGCAAAGAGTGCAAACAAGGACCCTACCCTGGCGTGTTCGTCATTCCCCGGTTAGGCAAAAAAGATAAGCAAGTCACCAAAGACCTTTCCGGCATCATGTACCGCTTCCGCAAATTCCCCAAGCACGAACGCGTGGAGAACAAGCAAACCGCAAAAAGAATAGCAGCAACAGCAGACTGGAAAGAATTCATAGAAAACTATGTAAAGGCACACAACTTAGCACTAAAATGAACTCCACACTCTTAGTGTTCCGGCACGCACAAAGCACAGACAACCAAAAGAAACAGTTCTCTGGCTGGCGCGACCCTCCACTAACCGCCAAGGGCAAGAAAGAAGCGTTGCACACCAAGAAGCAATTGAAGGACTACACCATCGATATTGGTTTTGAGAGCTCGCAAAAAAGATCGGCACAGACGCTCAGGATCGTGCTGGGCAAACGAAAAATTCCGGTGTTTGTTGACGACAGAATCATAGAACGCTGCTACGGCGTGTTCCAAGGGCAAAAGCACGCAAAATTCATCAAAGCCAACCCACACCTGGTCCAGAAAGTACGACGAGGGTACGCAACCGTGCCCGAGTTCGGCGAAAGCGTAAAAATGGTTCACGGGCGCACGCTAAACTTCCTAAAACAACTTCTTCCATTGCTGCGAAAGTACAAGATGACCGTGGCCATCAGCTGTCATGGTAACAGCATGCGTCCCATACGCAGGCATTTCGAAAGGCTAAGCATCAAGAAAGAGATGAAACTGGAGAACCCACAAGACAGAGCCATGATCTACCACGTACGAACCAAAGGCCTGCCCCTACCAAAAATAAAGTGGAAATCTGTCAGAAAACCAAAGAACATCCTATACGCGGCAAACAAGAAGAACCCTCTGCGGAAATATTACTAAGCCACAACATTTTTATGCACGAACAGTTCTAGACTTTGCATGGTAGCTATTACAGGAAAGATACTCTCTGCAGTTGGTGGAGAGAGTCTCCGGCTTACGGTAGAAGGCGCAGGCGGAAAAGTTTGGACGATAGAGCTCAACAGAGCATCCATGAAAGGGCTCAGCAAGAACCCTGCTGAGTTCACAAGGAATGCAAAGGGCCACGAGCTCACGCTCAACGTTGAGGAAGACTAAGGCGCCTCTGCCTTGACAAACTCCTGCATGCCAGACGTCTGGCTATCACCCGGTGCTAGTCGATATGAATCTTCCTCTTCGTGATGGGTGGAGAACTCAAAAAATTCTGTCTCTTCTAAGCCAAAGAACTGGTGGATCATTCCTGGCTCGATATGTACAGAGTCGTTAGCCTCGAGTACGAGTTTCTTTTCTTCTCCAGGATAGCCTTCTAGCCATAAGCGACACTCCATCTTTCCAGACTGGATGAAGAACGTTTCGTCCTTGTTCTTGTGATAGTGCACCGAACACTTTTTTCCTTTTAGGAGGACCATTTTCTTGCCGCAATACTTGTTGTTGGCGATCCACATTTCCTTACCCCAACCTTTAGGGTGTTCTTCTGGCTTCATAAGAATTTGCCACGAGTCTGACTTATAAGGGTTGCGAATTTGTGTTCGGGCTCCAGAGTTCATCAAGGGCGATTAGACCCTCTTGAACTTGGTTTCGAGCGATGTCAGACGGAGCGCAACTCTTAGGCTCCCAGCCAATAGGAGTTTCATTGCAAACCACAGGATCCTCATTGTTCGAGGTGGCGTACATAGAGAAGCAACGTACAGGAGGAGTTTCATTCATGAATGTTCGTACCAAAGAGACCCAGTCGTTTCTACTTAACCACACGCGAGACTGCCAATTGTTTCGTATAGGCACGTTTGATCCGTTATGTCCCCCCAATCCCACGTTCATGGCGTAAAATGCCCCCATTCTTGCTGCCATTTCCACCTCGTGCTCCACACACAGCTTTTCTGCTCCGTATCTTCGTCTCGGAGGAGCATATATCTTGTCAGCAAGCATGACTTCCTCTTCGTACTGGTCTTCCATGGATGGCCATAGCCCGAAAGGTTGACGGTGGACGGTGCTCACGAAAACAAAACGGCTCACACGGCTTGCGTGTGCAGAATAGATAAGTTTAGAAGACATGACTACGTTTTGGTAATCTCCAAGAAGACTATGGGAGTTTGACACGCGTGTGTTCCAAGCACAGTGCACGACGCCGTACACGCCTTGGAGTTCTTTTGCAAGCCGGTCAAGGTCTGCACCCCCATTTTTTTCCTGTAAGGATAAAGATACGACATCAAAATTATCGCATAGTCCAGAAAGAAGTGCCTTGCCAACGGAACCGCTAGCGCCTGTAATAACCAGTTTGCGCATTTTTTAATGGTAAGAGCGCCCTATAAAAGTATTTGTATAGTCTAACGTAACTGCTCGGCTATAAGTGAAGAAACATCTATTTTTGCCACCGGATTGTTAACCGAGTTCGTTGACAACACCTTTGCGCCGAGCTTTTGTATTTTTTTGAGTGCGCCCTCTGCAAAAACACCATGGACGCACATGCAGTAGATGTTCTTGACGCCCATTTTTTTGAACTGTTTGATGGGCTCGAGCATGGTGTGGCCTGAACTAATGATGTCGTCCACCAACACCACGGTTTTGCCTTCTAGTGGTACGTCTGAATGCACCACTATCTTCACTTTTCTCGACGAGAAACGCTTCTTTTTGAGCACAATAGCATGATGGCCTATTCGCTTGGCGATGTGGTCTGCCCACTGGAAGCTCTCACCATCCGGGCCGACAATGATTGCACCTTTCATGTTTTTCTTGATGTAGTCCCCCAAAACGTCATTTGCGGTAACATGTTTTGCCTTGGTTTTGAAGATCTCTTTCAGAGAATGGATTCTGTGGAGGTGGGGGTCAAGTGTAAGACAAAAGTCTGGTGAGAGCAGACTGGCCACTAAATGATTACTCAAACTTTCTCCTGGATGGAAGCGTTTGTCCTGTCGCAGGTAGCCCATGTAGGGAACAACGATAGATACCTTTTTTGCCCCCATTTCCTTGGCTGTGTGCCATGACAGGAATAGCTCGATCAGGGCATCGTTAGGGTTTGGGTGCATGGTGTTCACGATAACGACACGCTGGCCCTTGACTTTTGGTGGCAATCTGAGATAGAGTTCTCCGTCTGGAAACTTTCTTACGACAAGGTCGCGATAGTTTGCCTTGAGCTTTCTGGCTACCTTGCGTGCGAGATCTTGTGAGTTGCTTCCGCCTATTACTATCATATTTCTTCCTCAATGCGTAGCAGCCTATTATACTTTGCTACTCGCTCACTCCTGCAAGGAGCGCCACTCTTTATGAAGTCTGCACCTATTCCGCAGGCAAAGTCTGCGATAAAGGGATCCTCAGTGTCTCCGCTTCTGTGGGAGACCATGACTTTCCAGCCGTTTTCTTGCGCTAGTAGTCCTGCGTCGATGGCTTCGGACACCGTGCCTACCTGATTTAGTTTTAGCAGTAAACAATTGCATGAGTTTTGGTCAATAGCCCACTGGATGCGGTCGGTTTGGGTGACGAGTAGGTCATCGCCTACGATGAGACATTTGTTTCTGACTTTTGCTAGCAACTGCCCAAAGCTGACGAAGTCTTCTTCTTGGAAGGGATCCTCGACGCTGGCCAACTTGAACCGGTTGATGATGCGTTCGTGCAGTCGTAGGAGTTGTGCGGTGTCTGTCTTCTTTCCGCAGAGCTTGTAGCTGCCGTTCTTGTAGAAGCTTGATGCTGCCACGTCTAGGCCGATCTTTGCTCTGCCTTTAACAACGCCGTCAAGGAATAGCAGCGCTTTTTCGATCATGTCAAAGGGTGGTGCGAATCCTCCCTCATCTCCTACGTTGGTGGCTAGCGGCCCGTACTTTTTCTTTAATGCTGCTTTCATGTCCCAGTAGATTTCTACGCCTGTTCGCATCATGTCTGCAAAGCTTCTTCCTTTAGGGTAGAGTAGGCATTCTTGGAAATCAAGCCGTGTCCCGGCATGCATGCCACCATTGATCATGTTCATGGCCGGGACCGGCAACTGTATCCTCTTTTTCCCGCACAAGCTTGCAACGTGCCTGTACAATGGAACGTGATGGTATTGTGCCATGGCTCTGCAGTAGGCCATGCTGAGGGCGAGGTCGGCGTTGGCTCCGAAGAGATGTTTATGCCTATCCCCTTCGAGACGCTCTAGATAGCCGTCAAAATCTTTTTGGGTGTACTTGTGGCCGACTAGTTTTCTGCCTACGGCGTTTGCGTTGGCTACTGCCTTGGTGACACCTTTGCCATGGTAGGCGGTGCCGCCGTCTCGTAATTCTAGGCTTTCATGGATGCCTGTTGAGGCTCCAGAGGGTACGATGGCGCTTGCCACGGTGCTGCCCACGTGCACTTCTGCCTCTACGGTTGGTGTGCCTCGACTGTCGAAGACTTGGCGAGCCTTCACCTTGGTGATACGCATATCTCGTCGGCAGATGACGGCTTATAAAAAGGTTACGACGGGCTCCAGGCCTCTTTGAAGAACTGCATGTATTGGTTGGCAAGCCATTTGCTCTGGATGAGGATGGCGGTTGGCACCTCATCCCAGTTGATTATGAGCACGTCATCCCCCGTAATGCCCACATCCCCTGGGAAAGAGACACGGCTAGGTCTAGCCTCCCAGTAGGGCAAGGCCTTCATGGAGTGGTAGCGTTTTTTGAAGGCGGTCCAGTTTTTCTTGCTCACGAGAAGCCTGCTGGTGACGTTGTATTCTTGTTTTAGGTTTGCGTACCATGAGTAAAAATCGCCCACCATTTGGTTTTCGATCCAGTCTGCGGTCGTAATACCATAGAGCGTGGTGTTGCCTGCTTGAGAGACGAGATCGATGAACAAGTTGCGGATGGCAGGAAAGCCTTCGAAGAGGGAGACGGATTGTGGGCTTTTTGCCCTGCTCTTCCTTGCCTCGAGTTCTGGCAGCATGTTTGCTAGCGTTCTTCGCTTTTGGTCAAACAACCGTAGGAGTGTTTTTGGCTCTGCAGCTTCGAAGAATTTTGTTTTTCCTCCTATCACCCAGGTGACGAGTCCTTTTTTGTGTAGGCTGGAGAGTATTTCGTAGATTTTGGAGTTGGGGACGCCGCTTGCCTTGATTAGGGGTCCGGTGGTGCTTCTTCCCAGGTCTAGAAGGGAGAGGTATACCTTTGACTCTCGTTCTGTTAGCCCTATCTCTTTTAACAGCTCAGCAACCATTACTACCCCCTTGAGAGGTGAATAATACTTAAATATTGTGTTTGTTTAGAGTACATTATGAAAAAAGCATCATTATTCATAGTCTTACTGCTCATCGCTGGCTGCGGCGGACAGGCAGACACCGTCAAGATTGGCGTGATCGCCCCGTTGACAGGGGTTGCATCCTACATTGGAGAGGAGGTGCAGCAAGGCGTGTTGTTGGCACAAGAAGAGATCAACGCCCAAGGTGGCATTGATGGCAAGTTAGTAGAGATTCGCTTTGAGGATGGTAGAGGAGACAGGGCAGCCACCGTTGCTGCTTTGCATAGTCTCCTGGCAACGTTTGCTCCAGATGTGGTTATAGAGTCCAGCGCAACGCTTTCGGTAACGCCAATAGCCCAGGAGCAGAAAGTGCCATTGCTGGCAACAGTTGCATCGGCCAGTCAGATTCCTGCTGAAGGAGACCACATCTTTCGCTTGTTTACAAACGCAGATTCTGACAGCCCAGTGATTGCAGGCTACGCAGTGGACAAGCTTGGCTTCAAGAGGATTGCCATCCTGTACGTTGATGAGTTATTTGGCCATAGCTATCGTGACGTGTTTACAAAGATTGTTGAGAAAAAAGGCGGTGAGATCCTAACCGCAGAAGCCATAACCTACACAGAATGGGACTACTCAACACCATTATTGAAGATCAAGCAAGCACAGCCTGATGCGTTGTATATCATCGGCATCGAGAATCAGATCACGAACGCCATGGACCAGATGGCCGTACTAGACATGCTCGACATTCCTTTGCTTGCGGTAGGCACGATTGCCACGCCTAACGGTGTTGCAGCCATGGCAAAGCACGATGTCGCAGCGTACACGAGCGCGTTCTGCCTGGACGCCATGCCTGGTGAGTACCTAGCGAAGTTCATGGCAAAGTATGAGCACTATCCTGGCTTTTTCACCACGTTTGGCTATGACAGCGTGATGGTCATCAAAGACGCTGTTTCTCGTCGAGGAAACGAGCGCGCTGAGATCCGAGACGGGCTGGCAACGGTGAAAGACTTTGCGAGCACTGTCGGCACGGTCAGCGCGGACAGCCAGGGAGAGATGGTGTTTCCGATGTGTCCTAAGCAAGTGTCAGAAAAGGGCGTCTTGGACCTGGTGAGCGGGAACTATTACGATCTTGGCTAGCCAATGTAGTGATTTTCTTCAGGGTTCTTTACATTGGTGACGAACTTGGGGAGCTCAAAGCTTTCGGCTAGCAATCCCGTGTTGATAGACATTTTTAGGCGTTTTGCTAGCACGTCCACTAGCTTTTTCCCGCCCGCAACACCGAGGGCTGCGGGGTGGGCGTGTGTTTCCGCGAGTAGCGTTACGGCAGGGATCTTTTTTGTTTCCGCTAGCCCTAAGAGAACGCCAGTGATGCCAACGATGGGGCCGACAACACCGTAAAGATTGTTTGTCACACCGGTCAGTTTTGCGTATTCGCCAACAATCTTTTTTTGGGTTCCTGTACAGTACACCTTTGGTTGCTTGGGCTCTTGTTCTGTGGCCACCCCACCAAGGGTTACGACTTGGCTCCCTCCAAATTGCTTGAATGTCTTAAGCACTGCTTCTCCTAGTGAGAGCGTTCCTACCTCGTCAAAAGGTTGGACGTCTCCTAGCAAGAACAATAGGTCCTGTTGTTTTGGCCGTTTCTTGCAGTAGAGCTCTATCACGGGTGGCTCGACGAGGTTCTTGTCGTTAACAAAGACTGCGTGGTGGAGCTGGTCGCTTGTGAAGGTGGCACATAGTTCTGCTCCCACCTGTTCTGCTAGGAAGTCTGCAGCTATTTTTGCCACGTTGCCAACGCCGGGCAATCCCTCGATTAGCAAGGGTTTGTCTAGCTTGGGTTTTTGGGTAAAAGAAACCTTCCACATATACCCTATATAAGAGGGAGAGCATAAAAAGCTTGCTTATTCTTTCCTTGCCATCTGTCGATACTTAGCGTTCTTTTGTGGGGAGTAGCGAGCGGGTACCACGGTGACCGTGGGCTGGCAGCAGTCTTGCTTTAGGGTGTACGCTTCGCATTGCGGGCACTGGCGTATGGTTAGTCCTCCCATCTGCGCCACTCTGCCTGGATCTTGTTCTTTTTGGTAAATTTTAGGAGATCCTCTGTTGCAGATTTCAACTGCTTTTCTGCTTTTTTGTAGTCATCACTTTTGACGACGACATGATAGGTTCCCGCGCCTCGATACCTAACGTCCAGTTTGGTGTCGGTCAACGCCTTTTTGATCAACTCCACGCCGTCTGGGGCGTAGCTTGTGAGCACGAAGTCTCCTTCGATGATTCTTTCTTCGGGTTTTATTCGTTGTTGGATCTGTTCGGTTAGCGCGGTGGCGAGTTTTTTCTCAACGCCCATACTTTCTAACGTTGCCTCTTCTTTTGCAACTCTTTGGAAGGCGAAGAAAAGTCCAGGATATTTTGCTAGCACGGTTTTGGTTAGCTGCTGGTAGATTTTTTTGACGTCTTGTTTGGTCGTTCTGGCGTACTGCTCAACGATTTTTTCGGCTAGTTGTTCTTGTTTGATGTTGTTTGCTTTCTGTCGTTTTTGTGTCTCGCTCACCCTGCGCAGGCTAAGGTCGATGTAGCCTTTTTCCTGGTTGATATTGATGACTTTGCAAACGACCTTTTTTCCTTTGGTGACGTGGTCTCTTATGTTGCGGATGCGCCCAGGAGCGATCTCGCTGATGTGGATCATGCCGGTCCTGCCGCCGTACTCGTCTAGGGTGCAGAATACGCTGTGGGTTTGTATGCCGGTTACCGTGCAGAGCACAAACTCTTCTTCTTCTGGGAATCCTTCTCGCTGTAAAAGCATAGTAAAACTACAGAGTGAGTCTATATAAACCTATTCGAGAACTTCCAGCACTCTGCCCTTAATCTCTGTCTTACCGCCCGTGGGTGCGGCGAGCTCTTCGTTGCATACCAGGCAGCTAACTTTGGTTGAGGCTCTTTCAAATAGTATCTGTTCGTTCTTGCACTTTGCGCAGCGAACCTTGACGAATTTGTTGCTTGTCTCTTTCATTGGAACTCCACCTTTTTCACCCTAAATCCGGTGCGCTGTGCGGTCACGCGCTTGCACGTGCCGCAGCTGTATCGTAGATCGCTTTTTTTGGTTTGTTTTTTGCCTGTCATGACGCGTTGTCCTACAGGTCTTCGTGATATTCTTCCTTGGTTGCCCTTGTTCATGAGTCCTCGAGCGCGTACGCGCTTCTTGCTGCCACGACTCTGGGTGTGACGGCTGCCTGGAGTCTTTTTCTTGGCCTCTGACACTTTGTGGTCAGTGTGCTTCTTGCACTTAGGGCAGTACTTCTTCTTGTTCTTAGGCATCTTCATAACTTTGAGAGCAGTATTGGCTTTAAAAAGCTTAAGGTTTATATGTGAGGCGGTGTTAGCAGGGGTATGAGTTTTTTGATTTGGCACGAGAAAGATCCGCGACCGGTTGAGCAGGTGGTGCAGTGTGTAGCTTACTGGTTCCAAGCTGCAGGAAAAGCCTTGAGCCCTGAACTAGAATCAGGATTGAGAGAAAGGCTTGGTGATGGAAGCAGCAGAGAATTTATCTCGGTAAATCACGGCACGGTGGTGGCTTGTGTCAGCGATAAGACTTATGGTACGGATGTGTGGGGCTACATAGTGTGTGGTCAATTCGGATCCAGTAGGGAAGTGCGAGAAAATTATCATGATTTGTGCAGAGAGGATGCTGAACTGGACGGCATCCTGGTTGCGTAGCACGAACTCTTTTAAGTTCGAACGTTTTCTTACCCGCATGGGCTTCACGATTTGGCATGACAAGGGAGAACTTAACCCTGAGGATTTGGTTGAGGTTGCACGGTGCTTTTTTGAGGCTGCAGGTGAAACGCTGACGAAGGACGAGGCAGAGTTTTTGCGCACGAAGGGGATTGAGGAATTGGATGAGAAAGGCTCCACCAGCGTGAAGCATGAGAAGAGTTCGTTTGTTGCCACAAGAGAAGATTCTGGCACGCACATGTCAGGGGATGTAAAAGAAAAAACCATCTCCCAGGTCATGCCTGCGTTTGAGAAAGCGTGTGATGCCACGGATGTTGACGGGATTATCTGGCGGGACTAGACGTGGAAGGGGACGTCGCTTAGCGAGTTAAGAACCTCTTTTGCTTGTTCTCTCACACCCTCATCGTGAGGGTCGATGGCGTAGAACTGGCCGTGGTTGGCCATGGGCAGGTCAGAGATGGTGTGCCCGACAATCATGACGTCTTGGGGTAGCAGATTGTTTTTTGTCATGAACTGCGCCACCCTTGCCTCTTTGATGTTCCTGTCTACGCGAAGTAGCAATCGTCTGGTGCACTTTCCGTCGACAAATTCTAGTTGGTTGCCACAATAATCATCAAACATGAGCTCTTGTTGGAGTGCGTCCATCACGATTTTTGGGTTGGCGGAGTAGCAGGCTACCTGGACGCCTTGTCGTTTGAGTTGGTCGATGACTGTCTTTGCTTGGGGCAGTAGTTTTTGTTGGACTATGCTTGTTGCGTAATCGCGCAGCTGGTTTTCTGGCACGCCTTTGAACAATTGCGCAAGTTGGACTAGACCATACGGTCCTTCTTGTTTTCTTTTCTCATACTCTTCGTGCAGGTCAAGCATTTGTTCTCTTTGGCCTGCCATCTCTGCTAGTAGTTTGAACGCTCCGATAGAATGCTGCAGCAACACGCCGTTGCAGCCAAACACCACTAGCTTCATGCTTCTACTGCCTTGCCGGAAGTAATTAAAACTTTTGCTACCTCTTCTGGTAGTTTGGCGGTTTGGTCTGCCTCGTAGGGTCCGTATTCTTCTAGCTCCTTCCCAACGAAGGAATCAACGTGTTCGACGAATTTTAGCAGGACTCCTTCTTCTGGTTCTGGATGCTCCTCTTTTGCAGGGCTAGGAGTGCCCGTGAGTAGCTTGTTTAGCACGACCTCTCGGTCTTGTTTGAGCATTTTCAAAAACTCTTCATACAGTCCTTTTTCTGGTGGCAGCATGGCTTGGAGGCTGATGACAGCGTCTGTCTTAGCCTTAGAAAGCGCCATTTCGAGCACTTTTTTCTGTCTTCTATCGTATAGGTCTCGTAGCATTTTCTTGATGTTTGCCACCTGGGTGGTTAGTTGTTCTGACTCTTGCTCTGAGAACAGGCTTTTCTTAGTATTAGCGTTGGTGAGCATTCTTTGCTTGTCCGCAAGATAGGTGCTTGCCTCCTGGAAGAAGCTAGGATCGATTTTTTGCAGTTCTAGAGTGTCTTTTTCTTTTCTTGCTAGATCAAATAGGGTCTCAAACGTGACGACTACATCCCCTGCCATGGAAAGGAGTGAAAGAATAGGATATTAAAACATTACTGAAAATAAGAAAAAAAAAGTAAAAAATTACGGCTTAGAGCCGCTTTTTGTAGTCGCCGATGATGCCGCTGGCATGGTCCTTCAATCCTAGACCAAATCCAATTGCTATGGCTCCCATGATGCCTGCCAAAACGATCACAAAGCTCGTTTCTGCAATGCTTACATCAATGTTGATCTGTTTCAAGGCCACCAATAAGGTGAATAGCACAACGACGAACTTAGCTAATCCAGCTACGCCCTTGCCGTGCTTTGCCTTTGTGCTTTCGATCAAGCCTGCAGAATACTCTGCTGCGATCAAGCCAGCAATTAAAATCAACACTGCCGCGATAAAATTAGGGATCCATCGCGCGATGCCATACAACAATTCACTCAACAAACTTAGTCGACTGCTAATAACTTCTGCAGCAGGGGGCAGGAATAATATAAATGTATACCACCTACTTAATTCCGCTAGGATGAAACTTATTTTCAAGTCTCCTAACACTTTTCCAGCTCCAGAGCGCTTGGTAAAGCCATCCAGGTTGATGCGACTTAACACTTGTCGGACGATCCAGCGAACTAACAGGGCTACGAAATAACCTACTATTAGAACAACTATTGCTGCAATCAAGCCCGGCAATGCATTTGTTACACCGCCTGCAAGACCACTTATTGGGCCTACTATGGAGTCTACAACTCTTTGTAGCATTGTATCACCTCGTTTTTTTTACCGTATATAATGAAAATAAAAAAATAAAATAAAAAATTTATACGGCTCGCACCGTAATGTCCGTCACCGTTGTACCTGACACGGTTGCTTCCTTAGCATCGACGCCGGCAATATCACCGGTTAACAATGCACGGGCACCCTGTCGAGTGTTCAAGGCACTGAATCCTGCCACTAGCACAGCAACGTTTCCGTTGGCGTGTTCGTAAAGCTTGATCAAAGCCTTGTTCTCTGGTACGCTTGCGAAGCATGGCTCAGGGTTTCCCATGAGTCTTGCTGCTACGTCGTTAGCACATGGACCACCAAGCACAACTGCGTTGTACAGGGTCACGTCGCCAACTTCGCTAGCGAGCTTACCAACACCTACGGGGATTGGTACAACCTTTTCGGTTACTGCTCCGCCTACAGTTTCAGCTTGCACGCTGCCTGCAGTGACGAAGATCTGAACGCCACGCTGGCTGAGCGGATACTCAATGGTCAATTCTTCTGGCGTGTCCGACGTTAGTGGGTCGAACAGTTCATAGAATGAACCATAGGTGTCCATACCTTGTGCAATTTCTGGCTCGCTCGTCAAGAACGTTAGCGACAAGAAGTTGTCGTTGCTCTTGATGTCGGTCGTCAGCATGCCGATTCTGTTGCTGGTTCGGTTCTGGAACACGATCTTGACCGTCTGGTCAGTGCTCGCTTCGTCGAACTGTTTGGCAAGGGTAATGATACTTATGTTCACTACACCTTGTGGGTTCACAGCAACCATGGCACCTGGTCCGCCAGTTGCGCTGGTGTCGTCGTAGGGATTCTCTTGTCCCAAAACAACCAATGCGCCACCTTCGGTTGCGATGACAGCCGTCTGGTTGCCACCTCTGGTGTCTGCTGCTTGTACCTCTCCAACCTTTCCGTCTGCGTTCTGGTCTATCGCAATGACGTTGGTTGTCTCGTTCGCTCTGATAGCGTAGCTGATACCGCCCGCGATAAGCGTGGCTGTACCATCTGTTCCAGAGAACGTAACCTGTTTGGTACCTGTTGCCAAGTCCGTAAAGGTTAGCACGTTGTTCGTTGAGTCCACGCTCTCGAACTTCAGTACACGGCTAAATGCTGTGTTATCTGACTGTCCGGTTGCGAATACTGGACTTCCTGAACCATCCTTGTTGTCCAGAAGTTGGGCTGTTCCAATGTCGGACAAGACAAAGTAGTCCTGTACGTGGATGTTGCCTTCTTCTAGGTCAGGTGGTAGGCTTCCGATAGAGTGGTTTGCTTCCATGAACACAAGGTTCCTGGCGTTTCCGCTCGTGAAGTCTCCATATCTCATGCCACCGTTTTGTCGGGTGCTCAAGAATGGTACCACATAGTTCAGTCCTTCCTGGTTGGTGAACTCCAACTTGTACTCGTCTCGGCCGATGGGGTGGAACTTCAACGTTGTCACACCCGTGTCCAGCAATCCTTCGTACCTGATGTCCCATGTGGATGCAAGCATACCTTCTGGTTCATCTAAGTATTCTCGGACGCCGTGACCTGGTGGTACGAATAGATCTCCCACCAATGCATCTGCGCGAAGCGCGTAACCAACATCCTGGATGGTTACTCGGTCTCGAGCACTGTTCACGCTCAACCTGATTCTGACGTCGCCGTCTTCGATCAGCTCGTTGTTGATGGTCATGCCACCAACCGTGAACGCTTGGTCCTCACCGTTGGAATCCTTCACTTCGAGCTTTTGGGCTCCAAGATAGAATCGCACAACG
>NYZT01000006.1 GCA_002687275.1 Candidatus Woesearchaeota archaeon | reverse complement strand
CCATTTGTAGAAAAGATAAAGGAAGGCTGGGAAGCAAAAGGCGAGATCAAAGAGACCCTTAACTACCTAGGATGAAACTCGTACTACTAGGACCGCCAGCGAGCGGCAAAGGAACCCAAGCGGAAAGGCTCAGCAAAGCCCTGAGACTGCCACAGATTTCTGTTGGAGAGTTGCTACGAGAAGAGTATCACAAGGGCACAAAAGAAGGAAAAGCTGCTGAGAAATATTTTGACAAAGGAAAGCTAGCCCCGCACGCATTAGTGATGAAGATAGTAAAGAAAAGACTTGCAAAAAAGGACTGCAAAAAAGGTTTCATCTTTGACGGATTTCCTCGAGAGCTACCACAAGCTCGCGCGTTAATGAAGCTAGCCAGGCCAGACAGGGTCGTCTACATCAAAGTACCGGACAGCCTATTAGTCAAGCGCATGGTGTCAAGAACGCAATGCCCAAAGGGCCACACGTACGGCATAGGCCACAAGCCCAAAAAGCGAGGGGTTTGCGACGTGGACGGACAAAAACTCTCCCACCGGCACGACGACACGCCAGACATCATGGGGCACCGCGTGAAGATCTTTCACCAAAAAACCGAGCCAGTGCTAAGATTTTTCAAAAAAATGGGCATCGTCCAAACAGTCTCTGGCACGGGAACGCCAGACCAGATTTTCAAGAGAATCAAACTATAGTTTTGCCACTAACTCTTCATAGGATAGCTTCTTTTGGCAGGCAAAGCAAACCACGTGACGCTTGCTATCCTTTTTGACATACGTACCAAGAATCTTGTTCAGGAAGGTTTGCTCAATCTTTGCCTTGCAAATAGCACAGTTCATACGACAAGAATATAGTGTTCAGCATAAAAAAGTAACGTCTCAAGGATCGTAGTGTGACGGACCGTCCGGATCCCACACGTCTTCTTCTGACTCTTGTCGATCGTCTTCAAGGTCTAGATCATACATTGGCCAGGTCCGCTCTTCCTGTATCCAGTCCTGGTAGAGTGGAAAATCTTCTTCAGGATCTCGGTCTCTATCCGGCACATCCCAGTCACGCGTATCATACTCGTAACCACGATCAGCAGGTAGGGATTCGCCATCATACCGATCTCCATCATCTCTCATTTCATAAAGTAACTCTTCCAACTCGCGCGTATCTCTGTCATCTGGAAGATTATCTAGCACGTAAAATGCCGCCCGAACATGGTCGGGACCTTGATCAGCCAAATCTATAATAACACTTGCTTCGTAAGCCAGACTGTCCACTGAAGGCTGATTCGGATTATTATCGTCCATTATCACTCATACACTATTAGAAATAGTCAGCATATAAAGTTGATGTGACCTTTTTCTCATAGTCTAGTCGGGCAACGGTTTAAATAGTAAGCAAGCCCCAAAGCACGTATGAAACGAATAGCCGTCGTGCACAAAGAAAAATGCAATCCCGAAGCTTGTGGGGGCTACCTGTGCATGAGAGTGAACCCGGAAAACAAGATGGGCAAGGAATGCATAATCGTAGATACAGACAAAAAAATCAAGATTAACGAGGACCAGTGCGGAATTGGCGTGCAAATAAGCGCGAACAAGTGTCCTTTCGACGCCATAGACATAGTAAAATTGCCAGAAGCACTAGAAAAAGACCCCGTCCACAGCTTTGGAGAGAACGCATTTAGATTGTTCGACCTCCCCATCCCAAAACACGAAAACGTCGTGGGCATCATCGGCAGGAACGGCATCGGAAAAAGCACCGCAGTAAAAATCCTGAGCAGCATGCTCCAGCCAAACCTAGGAAAAGAAGAGGGAGCAACCATTGACGAACTCATAAGCTACTACAAAGGGAAGGAAGCCCAAACCTTCTTTGAGAAAGTAAAATCAAAAGACGTCGTGGTCGTGTACAAGCCACAGCAGGTAGACGCCATCCCAAAACTCGTAAAAGGAAAGGTTCAGGACATTCTAAAAAAGGCAGACGAGCGAGGAGCGGTAGACGAAGCAGTAGCAGCCCTCGACCTGGGGCCCGTATTAGAAACAGACATTGACAAGATCAGCGGAGGCGAGCTACAACGAGTCGCCATCGCGGTAACCGCACTAAAAAAAGCAGACGTCTACGTGTTTGACGAGCCCACCAGCTACCTAGACATCAAACAAAGACTAAAAGTGGTAAAGTTCATACGCAAACTAGCAGAACAGGGCACGTCAGTAATCGCCATCGAGCACGACCTCATCATACTAGACGCAGTGTCCGACCTCATGAACATCATGTTCGGCAAGCAAGGCGCGTACGGCATCGTAAGCCTGCCAAAAGCAACCAAGGCAGGCATTAACACGTTCCTAGACGGGTACATCCGCGAAGAAAACATGCGCTTCAGAGACCACCCCATCAAATTCCTAGCAAAAAACATCGCCAAAAGACCAAACACCCACGTGGTGGCAAGCTGGCAAGGCATAAAAAAACAGGCAGGCAAGTTCCACCTCAACGCCCCACAAGGAGAGCTAAAAAAAGGAGAGGTCGTGGGCGTGCTTGGAGAGAACGGCATAGGAAAAACAACCTTTGTCAGACTCATGGCCGGCGTGGACAAGCCAGACGAGGGCAGCATAGAAACCGCACCGGTAAGCTACAAGCCACAGTTCCTGGAAACAGACGATGAAAGAACCGTGGCAGAAATACTCAACCTAGCAAAACACGGCACAAGGTTACGACACCTAAACCTCCACGAACTTGCCTGGAAAAAACTAACCCAACTCAG
Source organism: Candidatus Woesearchaeota archaeon (assembly GCA_002687275.1). Classification (GTDB taxonomy): domain Archaea; phylum Nanobdellota; class Nanobdellia; order Woesearchaeales; family ARS49. Next base: position 10,135 of record NYZT01000006.1, on the reverse strand, counting down.
CGGAGGCGAGCTACAACGAGTCGCCATCGCGCAGTGCCTGAGCCAAGAGGCAGAAGTCTACGTCCTAGACGAGCCATCAGCCTACCTAGACGTTGAACAACGAATGCTCGTTGCCAAAATGATCAAAGATATTGCTGAGACAAAAGAATGCGCAGTGCTTGTCGTAGACCATGACCTACTATTCTTAGACTATCTATCAGACAGACTGTGCGTGTTCATTGGCGAGCCAGCAGTCCACGGAGACTGCACAGGCCCCTACCCTATGGAAGAAGGGATGAACCACTTCTTACAAGAGTTAAACATCACGTTCAGGCGCGACCCGCAAAACAACCGGCCAAGATTGAACAAGACAGGCTCGCAGATGGACCAAGAACAAAAAGCCAGCGGCAGGCTGTACTACTAAGCTTTATAACCCCCACGTCGATAATGGGACCATGGCACGATTGCTCATCTTCAGAGGCATCACCCACGAGGGCAGGCAGCTACACCCCCCACAAACGTTCTTTGTCAAAGAAGACAAGGACTTCACCTGCCAGCACGGAACGATAGCAAAAGAAGAATTAACAAAACCAGATGGCAGCACCATCAAAAGCAACACCGGTAAAGCGTTCGTGCTCCTAACCCCAAATTTCGGAGACCTGCACGCGCGTCTCAAAAAAGCGCCCCAGACCATTCCACACAAAGACATAGGAAGAATTCTTGTCCAGACTGGAATCACCAAAGAAAGCATAGTGGTAGACGCAGGGTTGGGCAGCGGCGCACTCGCCATCCAGCTAGCCAACACCTGCAAAGAGGTCATCGCGTACGAAAAAGAAGAGGCAACCATCAGCGTGGCCAAGGACAACCTAGAGTTTTGCGGCACAAAAAACATCACCATCAAACACAAAGACATCTACGACGGCATCGACGAAACAAACGTTGACGTCATAACCCTAGACCTACCAGAACCTTGGAAGGTTGTAGAGCATGCAGCAAAAGCTCTAAAGCACGGTGGCTGGCTGGTTGCCTATAACCCCACTATTGGGCAGATAGCAAAGTTCAACGACGCTCTAGGAGAAGAGTTCATGCACGAAAAAAACCTTGAAATCATAGAACGCGCATGGGACGCTCACGGACTAATACTCCGACCCAAAAAAACACCTATTGGCCACTCTGGTTTCCTGAGTTTTGCTCGGAAGGTTTGAAATTCCAAGCCTGCTGACCATAATGTTGCGTCTCTAATCCCTTCCAAACCATGATCTTGGCTCCCATGGAGGCGGCTTTTCTGCAAAAATACCAGTCCTCTGAGAAGATTCGCACCTCTTTGTTGTCAAAACCATCCTGGATGTGGAAGTAAGGCGGTTGCATGTTTCTCAGCCACTCCCCCGGCTTTATAAGTATGCAACCTGCACCGACAAGATCTGCGGGAAACACCTCAAGGCAGGACCCCACCTCAGCCAAGGTTAGACTAGAAGCGTCAAATCCTTCCTTGCCCATGGCGATATTGGTCTGGTCACGGTTTCCCTTAAGCATGACAATACCCCCAAGCATGTCTGCTTTGTTTTCTTCTAGTTTTTGGATCATCCTTGGCAGCCAATCTGGTTGAGGCAGGCCAACATCGGCATCCAACAACAGGATGTAGTCAGGTGACTGCGCTAGAGCGTCCACCATCAACGTGTTTCTGCTCCTCGTGAGCAAGCTCCCTGTGCGGAACATACAACGGACATCCGCATGAGGATAGGCATTGAAGATTGCGGCAAAGTAAGGAATGCTCACGTTACCATTATAGGCGGGAGTTGACACCACCACGACGGGTTTCATGGGTGAACAAATGGAAATCAGTTTTTAAGTCTTAGCCTGATCGTATGCATATGCAAGCCGAAAATCCTCCGACTTTTCCTGACAAATTCACAGAGAACCTCGGAAGATTTCCGAAAAATCCGGAAGGAGTCACTGGACACTGGACATAGACGCGTAACGCTTATTAGAGTGCAAACCTTGTGAATTTGTATGATGAGAAATTTCAAATTCAGACTTTACCCTACTTCTCCGCAGGAGAAAAAGTTGCTGTGGACGCTCGACAAATGCCGGTTTGTTTACAACACACTCCTTGATCGACTCAGAAAAGATAGGAAGGTGAAAAGCGATGAACTACAACACTCTATCCTAGAGATAAAAAGACAACATCCAGAATTAGGTGATGTATACTCCAAAGTATTGCAGTACGAAAACCGTCGCTTGTTTGCTCACTTGCGCATGCTGTCGAGTCTTAAGAAGAACGGTAAGAAAGTGGGTGCTTTGAGATTCAAAGGTAAATCGTGGTTCAAAACCTTCACGTACAATCAATCAGGTTTCAAGGTATTTCCACGAAACACACGGTATGATTTGCTTCACCTTTCCAAAATTGGCGAAATTCCCTTCATCATGCACCAAGAGATTAACGGAAAGATCAAGCAAATTACTATCAAGAAACATACTAGTGGAAAGTGGTTCGCATTTGTTGTTGCAGACTCAGCGAAGAAAGCCACGACTATCGGTGCACAGAAAAGGGTGGGCATTGATCTGGGCATAAACAATTTTGTGTTTGACAGTGATGGTCATCGAGAAGACAGTCCCAAAACGTTGGGCAAGAGTTTGAAGCGATTGAGAATAGCACAAAAGCGACTCTCCCGAACAAAAAAAGGTTCTCGAAACAGAGAAAAACAAAAGAAGAGGGTTGCGAGAGTCCACGAAAAAATTGTTAACCAGCGTAATGATTTTCTTCATAAGCTTTCACATTTGTATGCAAAAACATACACTTTTATTGCTATTGAAGCATTGAACATACGGGGAATGATTCGCACATCCTTTAACTCTAGGAATATTATGGATGCTTCCTGGGCTTGCTTTGTGAGAATGCTTGAGTACAAGGCCGAAAGTGCTGGTGCTCAAGTAATCAAAGTAGATCCAAGAGGCACAACACAAACATGTGTGGAATGCGGAAGGAAAGAGAAGAAAGAGCTATGGCAAAGAACACACGCTTGTGCGTGCGGTTTTGTTGCGGACAGAGATTACAATTCCGCTTTAGAGATACTTAAGAGAGCAGTAGGGCAGGGCTTGCCCGAATTCACGCCTGCAGAGACGGGACCGCTACCTTTCGAGGCAAGTTAGTCGGTGAAGCAGGAACCTTAGAAAGGAGTTCACGGTTTCTTCATCCCAAACATTCTTGAGATACTGCTCAAGAAAGTGTTGTTCACGAACTGTAAGAGCACATCCAAGAATCCTTGCACGTACAGCAAGTAGATGATGATGACTATTATGGCTAACAAGGGCCACAGCATGGGCCACGTGATGAACCAGAAGAACAACCATAATCCGTGGTCAGTGGTGCTTGGAGCACGAATAGGCGAGGGCGCGATCAAAGGAGCCTTTGGAATGGCCTCAGCTACGTCCTCAACCACTGTTTCTGGAGCGGCGAGCTCGGCAGGAGCGCTTACAGTTTGTGGCTCGTCAAACTTAGGCATCTGGATGATAGGCATGAATCCTTCTTCAGGAGGGAGTATCTCCGGAGGTTCTACCGCACTAGGTGGCAGGCTGCGTAATGCAGGGAGATCTGCAAGCTCGTCTGTCTCGGGAGTTACTGTTTCTGGCGAGCTAAACTCCAGGGCAGCAATGTCGGCAGGAGAGGGTTGTGGCGCTGGCTGAGGAGCTGGCTGGTTGTTTTGTGAAGCCTGGGCAGGCGCAGTATTCTGTGCTGGCTGTGGAGCCTGAGCTGTCTCGGCAGGAGGGGCAGAAGCCGGCGTATTCTGCGAAGATGACTCTGGTTGTGGCGCAGTAGCTTGCGTATTCTGATAATTAGATGAAGCTGGTTGTGCGGGTGCAGGCTGAACTGGCTGAGAAGGCTGCACTGGTTGTGGCTGAACAGGAACTACAGGCTGCACCGGCTGAGGCACAGGCTGCGCAGGAACTGGCTGAACAGGAACTACAGGCTGAACCGGTTGAACCGGTTGGGGAGCAGGCTCTACAGGCTGAGCTGGCTGAACAGGTTGAGGTTCTGGTTGGACAGGTTCTGGTTCGGCAACGGGCGCAGGCGGAGCGGGTGTCTGCGCTGGCGGGGCGGGGNTGACNGGCGCGGCAGGTGCTAACGTGGCAGGAGTGCGCGCGACAACAGCCTCCTCTTTCTTGTCGTCATCATCCTTCTCCTTGTCATCATCGTCGTCCTTGTCGTCTTTGTCTTCATCGTCTTCGTCGTCATCATCGTCATCCTTGTCGTCATCATCATCTTCGTCATCATCGTCATCTCCAAGATTACCAGACTCCTGGTTCTTTATGAGTACTTGCTCACCAATAACCTTAGCTTGGAGATATAGGTTAGAGATGGATTGTTCCATCCCTAGAAGGGATTTTGCGTTGGGCATCCTGGGCATTCGCTTTAGTTTTTTCTCAAGATCTTGAGACTCACCACCCAACTCTTTCAGGCGATCCTCTTGGACCTTCTTATCCTTGTAGCTCTTGACCTCTTTGCCCAGGTTTTTCAGGCACAGTTGTAGTCTGTCAACGTACTTTTGTAGGTCTCTCTTGGTTATTTGCGTGCCAGGCTCACAGTAGGCGTGCATAACCTTGACTATGGCAGGCGTTTGCGGCACGCTTACCATGCTAACATCCAGGCTCACCACACCTTCTATTGCTGCGCGAAGATCGTCGTCTAGAGCGAAAATTTCTGCCTCTGGCGTGCGAAGCGACATCTCTCGGGCTCGCTGCCGAACTCTTTCTATTCTCTCGCCAAAAAAGTTTAGCTGTCTTTCATACGTATCATCAATATGTGGAGGTAGATCTGCCCGTCGTACACGGGAACGCATGACGTTGACGCAAGCCTTGGCTCTTTGAGCCCTAAAGACAAGGATTTTTCCATCACCAGGCTTTTTCACGACTAAAGGGTCGGGTATGCTACACACCGAGTTAACCTGTTTGTGCTTGCCATACGCCGGTGCAAAGCCCGTTAGAGAGGCATTGCTCATGATAAGCATTGTTGCTAGCGCAAGAACCAGTGCTAGATACAGATGGTGCTTGACCATAAGTCGAGATTAGAGGTGCCCGTTTATATATGTTTACCAAAAATCCCTTATCCAAAGTTTTTTAAAATCCGAGCCGTTGCGCACAGCCATGGCAAAAGTTGTGGCAGAAAAACTAGCCACCAAACACAAAGAGGTCAGTGTTGCTGAGTTCTTCGAACGCAACAGACACTTACTTGGCTTTGACAACAAACGAAAGGCGTTGTTAACAGTTGTCAAGGAAGCAGTAGACAACGCCATCGACGCATGTGAAGAGGCAAAAACCATGCCAGAGGTAAAAGTAGACATTATTGAGATGAGCGAAGACCGCTTCCGAGTCATCGTTGAGGATAACGGACCAGGCATCGTAAAAAAGCAAATCCCTAACATTTTTGCCAAATTGTTGTATGGTAGCAAGTTCCACACCATGAAGCAGAGTCGTGGCCAGCAAGGTATTGGTATCTCCGCAGCAGTGCTCTACTCACAGTTAACCACAGGAAGACCAGCAAAAATAGTGTCCAAAATCTCAAAGACCCATGAGGCACACTACTACGAATTACACATTGACACTCGAACAAACAAGCCAGAAATAGTCAAAGAAGAGGCTATCAAGTGGAAAAAGGACCGAGGCACCAAGATAGAGTTAGATATTGAAGCAAGCTACCAAAAAGGCGACCAGAGCGTTGACTCCTACATCAGGAGTACCGCAATAGTCAACCCTCATGTTACCATAGTGTACACGAACCCAAAAGCAGAACAATTCGTGATGGCAAGAGTGGCAGACAACCTACCAAGAGAGGCAAAAGCCATAAAACCCCACCCCTACGGAGTAGAATTAGGCATTCTTTTGAAGATGGTGCGCAACTCTGACTCAAGAAGCGCCCAGAGCTTCCTCACCAACGAGTTTTCAAGAGTTGGGCCGGGGACAGCCAAAGAAATACTCTTCAAGTCTGGAATTAAGCCTGCGACCAAGCCTAGAGACCTAGCCCTACCCCACGTCGAGGCCATGATGAAGGCCATCAAAGACACCAAAATCATAGCTCCACCAACAGATTGCATCGTGCCAATAGGCAGAGAACTACTCGAAAGAGGGCTAAAAAAAGAGGTAAATGCCGAGTTTTACTCTAGCGTCAGTCGTAGTCCGCAGGTGTACCGAGGCATTCCCTTTGTTGTTGAGGCAGGCATCGCCTACGGCGGAGAACAACCCGCAGACAAGAGCGCCAAGCTGTTACGATTTGCCAACAGAGTACCCCTACTCTTCCAACAGAGCAGCGGAGCAAGCTTCAAAAGCGTCGTGCAGACAAACTGGAGAAGTTATGGCATGAACCAAAGCGGAGGCAGCCTACCCCAAGGACCCATAACCATCGTCGTACACCTAGCAAGCGTGTGGCCACCCTTCACCTCAGAAGCAAAAGAAGCACTCGCACACTACCCCGAAATCATCAAGGAAATGAAGCTCGCCCTACAAGAGGCAGGCAGACAAGTAGGCATCTACGTCAACAAGCAAAAACGAGCCAAGCAAGAACAAGAAAGAGTGAACATCTTTGAGAACTACATTCCCGAGGTTGCCGCCAGCCTCTCAAGAATAACCGGCAAGAACAAAGAAGGCATCGTCAAAAACATGCGCACCATGCTGAAAAAATCAAAAGAGTTCATCGAAGCCAACAAAAAAACACTCAAAGGAGAGACAGATGAGTAACAAAACAAGCAGGGCCATAAAAGACCTAGGGGACGAGCTCGTCAAAAAGATCGAGAAGAAAAAACAACCCCAAATCATCGTGCCAGTGCGAGCGCTGTCCAACGTCATCTACAACAAAAAAACAAAAGCCCTAGAATTGGGGAATAAAAAATCAGAAAGACAATTCTTCAACGTGGCGCACGCCAAAAAGTTCTTGCAAACACTAGAGATCGCAGCCATCAGCAAAGAACTCATGCAAGAGACCAAACACGCAAGCTTACGAGACGTCTTCTACATGGCCAAACGCACCATACCCAACACAAACACCAATGTTGTTGATGAGCAGTCAGAAAGCGACAAGGCCATAGAAGATTTAGAACTGATAACCGGCGGTAGCAGAGAACAACTCCACGTTAACGCCAACAAGAACGGCAGCGTGGCAGGCAAGGTCACCATAGTTGACAAGGGAGACACCATCCAATGGGACAAGATGGGCAGCGGCGGCTGGAGCATACCCTCCAATGTGGAAGAAATAAAATTCAAAAAAATACAAGCGAAGTACGTGCTGTACATGGAGAAAGCAGCAGTGTGGGAAAGATTACATGAGGACAAGTTCTGGGAAAAACACAAATGCATCATCATGAGCTCCCAAGGACAGACAACAAGAGGGATCAGACGGTTGTTGCAACGGCTGAGCACCGAACACAAACTCCCCATCTACGTGCTAGCAGACTTTGACCCGTACGGAGTGTACATCTACTCAGTTATCAAGTACGGAAGCATCAACCTAGCCCACATGTCAGGAAAAATGAGCATTCCTTCTGTAAGATTCCTAGGCATTACTGCGGATGACATCATCAAGTACGACCTGAAAAAACACTTTATCAAGCTGAAAGACATCGATATAGCACGGCTCAAGCAAATAGGCAACTATGAATGGTTCAAAGACAACAAGCCCTGGCAGCGACAGTTCAAAATGATGAAACAGTTCGGCGCAAAAGCAGAAATCCAAGCGCTAAGCAGCAGAGGAATCAGCTTTATCTCAGAAAAATACCTTCCAGAGAAGATAAAGAAAAACGAAGTCATCGACTAAACACTTAAATAGATCAAGTGTTGACAACGCACCATGGCCCATCACGAGACCGCAATTCTTGCATTAGTAGCCATCGTCGCCATAGCCACGATAAGCATGCAAGTTGATACCCAACGTACAGGTTTCATTACCACTGCGGATGACTATCAAACAGCCTCAGACCTTTGTTCCCCTCCCAAACAGATAGATTTTTCTTGCTTAGAGGAGTGCTCTGACTGTGGGGACCCACCAGAAGCTACCTGCAATTCTGACCCTTCATGTTACGACTGTGGAGAGCCACCTATGCACATGTGCGAGCCAGATATGGACTGCTACGATTGTGGTACAGGCCCTACCAACAATTGCATGGACGCATACATGGAGTGCTCGATGTCCTGTCCTATGCCAGATTACGAAGATTGCTGGATGAGCCCAGACCCCGAAGACATGGATGGTTGCCACGAACGCAACCAACAACGGTCAGAGGCTGCGGGGCGTCAGTGTGATAGCATCATGCTCGGATGTGAAAGGGAACACTACGCCTGCGAGCAGTCCGTACAAGAGGCGCAGGAGAGACATAACGAACACTGCCAAATAGTTGCTGAAGGCTGCATGCAAGAGGAAGCAGAATGCGAGCTCGCCGCACAGCAAGAGCAAGAAGAACACAACCAGCAATGCCAAGAACAGTCTGATGAATGTCAGCGACAAGAAGAACAATGTCAAACTAATTTCAACAGAGCAATGAGCACGCACAACGACCGCTGCACGCAGCGTGCGCGAGACTGCACAGAACGGTGCTGTGGCTGCAACGAAGGCACAACTGAATGTGGAAACACCTGCTGTGGAGATGGCGAAACCTGCGAGGGTGGAGAATGCGTACCTGGCTGTCCAAGAACAAACGCTAACGGTGACCGCCTAAGAAAGTGCGGCGAAGGATCCGGACTTGCCTGCTGCATACAAAGAGACGCTGATTGTGAGATCGTGTATGGCAAGGGCACCTGCATGGGACGTGACTGCCGAGTTAAGTATGTCCAAGTGCCTAGTACTAATATTCGATCAGCCATTTCTGCGGACGCAGAAAACCTCGCCAACGTTACTCGAGGCACGCCCGTATACGTAAAGAACAGCGGTGAACGCTTTACGTGGCATGAAGTGTTCACCGACCGAAAATGCACACAATCCGCAGGATTCCTGTACTTCACCAAGCTCACCAACAAACAGCCAACAGACGTAGGCGAACATCCTGCATACGGGGGCGGAATAGGTCTAACCCCACGACTAGAAACCGGCGGCGCCATTAGAGGGTAGGGCGCGCACTACACTCTTTTCTGCCCCATAGGATTCTTAAGTTCATCATGGTACACGATGACAACATATTTGGAAATCATCTCAGGAGGAATAGTACCGTGGTTTTCTGCTGAGTCAGAGCCAACGCGAATTACCCCTCTACCTTTTCTCGAACAAGATGCGGCTTCGTAAATGTCACCCGCAGGACTCCTCCCTACGACGTGCACTACCTGTGACTGTTCGAATTCCGCTTCCTCAGCCTTGGTGAACGTTATCCAAGCAATCTCGTACACCTGCGGAGCTTGATCTGGTCCATCAAAGGGTTCAGAACAAGGATGCTCGTCAAAAACAGGAAGCTCTTCGAGAGATAAAGCATTCTTAGGCATAAGAATAAAGCAACCACCAAAGTATATAAATTTTACGCGCCCGCAGGCAGCGCAACTACGTTACTGGCCTGCGCGCGAGTGGGCAGAAGCCCACAGAACGCGCCCGCAGGGATTCGAACCCTGGACCTACTGCTTAGAAGGCAGTCGCTCTCTCCAGGCTGAGCTACGGGCGCAGTGTATGAACAATACAACGCCCACATTATAAAGCTTTTTAAGCAACACGTATCCTAAGAAGACTATTGCGGAGGTACCCAAGCGGCTAAGGGGAGCGCCTGCAGAGCGTTTATTCGGGGGTTCGAGTCCCTCTCTCCGCTTTACATCATCTTTTTATAGTTATCACCTTTTGCCAAGCACATGTCGACTAGCATGCAAAGAATGTTGTTATTGCTAGTTGTATTGCTATAAGTGAATCCCAAGGTTGAGGGATTCACTATAGACAGAATTCTTTAGCCTTGTTTTCACGGGAGAAAAACAATGGAAAACTACGAAAGTTGTGGGATGGTTGACATCACCACAGGAAAACGAGAGACAGGACCAGAAATGAGAAAAAACGCACCAGTCTTCATGGCTGAGAGCTGCGACATGCCCGACCTAACAAACGGAAACCGGATTGCCTACGACGGCCGTATCATTACAGATACGTCAGCCAATCATCGTACTCGTGGTTGCGACCGTGAGTGATGTCCATAAACGCATCGCGAAG
>NYZT01000005.1 GCA_002687275.1 Candidatus Woesearchaeota archaeon | reverse complement strand
CAAAAGGCGCCATCGTTCGTAATGAGATCGTCCAGTTCAGCAGGGAACTTAATGAAAGCATAGGCTTCGAGGAAGTCCACACCCCTAACATCACCAAAGCGGAATTGTTCAAAACCTCGGGCCATTATGACAAGTACAAAGCAGACATGCTCAGCGTGAAAAGTAATTATTCCAAAGAAGAATACTTCCTAAAACCAATGAACTGCCCCCACCACACCCAGATCTACGCAAGCCAGTTCCGAACCTACCGAGACCTGCCAATACGCATAAGCGACTTTGCAAACCTGTACCGAGACGAAAAACCAGGAGAATTACAAGGGCTAACCCGGCTAAGATGCTTCAGCCAAGACGACGGACACGCCTTCTGCACCAAAGACCAGATCAAACAAGAATTCAAGAACATACTCGGGGTGGTGCAAAAAGCACTAACCGTGTACAAGATGGAACACAAAGTACGCCTGTCATTATGGGATGAAAACGAAAAAGAAAAGTATCTTGGCGATGAAAAAGTCTGGGAAGAAAGCCAGGCGTTGCTAAAAGAACTACTCGACGAATGTAAGGTAGAGTACGAAACAGAAGACGGCGAGGCAGCATTCTACGGTCCAAAGATGGATGTCATCGCCGTGGACGCCCTCGGCCGAGAATGGCAGGTAAGCACCATACAACTAGACTTCAACATGCCAGGAAGGTTCGGCCTTACCTATGTGGATAAGAAAGGCGAAGAACAAACCCCTATCATGATCCATCGAGCCTTAGTAGGCAGCCCAGAACGCTTCCTAGGAATACTACTAGAACATTTCGCAGGAAGACTCCCCACCTGGCTAGCGCCAGAACAAGTAAGAGTCCTGCCTATATCTGACAAGTTCAACGACTACGCACAGCACGTGGTGGACAGCCTTCCCGGCGTGCGAGCTAGCATGGACGACAGAAACGAACGCCTACAAAAGAAAGTTCTAGAGGCAGAGACCTCCAAGGTAAGGCATATCCTTATCGTTGGCGAGAAAGAAAAGACAAACGAAAGCGTAAGCATAAGACAACGAGACGGCAAAAGCGAGGCCCAAGCCCTACACATCTTTGCCAAAGCCATTAAAGAAGAGATAGCGCAAAGGTCATAAACACAACCCTTTTATACTCAGTTCCCTGCGTGGGAAACATGAAAGATATTGTCGCCCAAAGAGTGGGCGTGTTTGTTGACACGCAGAACATTTACTACAGCGCGAGAGCGCTGTATCAAGCGTTGGTAAACTTTGACGCCCTTCTAAAACAAGCAGTCCGAGGACGCGTGTTGATAAGAGCGCTAGCATACGTGGTGAGGACAGAGGACCTCAAAAAAGAAGAATTCTTCAAAGCTCTAGAAAATATGGGGTATGAAATCCAGAGCAAAGACCTCCAAGTGTTTGCAGACGGCTCAAAAAAGGGAGACTGGGATGTAGGCATAGCCATGGACATGATAGAACAAGCACAAAAATTGGACACCATGATCTTGGTATCAGGAGACGGCGATTTTGTACCTCTAGTGCAACACCTCCAACGAGGCACGGGTTGCAGGGTGGAGGTCATGGCCTTTGGTCCTAGCTGTAACGCGCAACTTAAAGAAGTATGCCATCAGTTTGTTGATCTAGACAAGGAATCAAGCAAGTTTTTGATGAAAAAAAATGGACGTAAACGAAAGTAACTTTGAGGAAAAGGTTGGAAAAGGCAAGGCAGTCATAGATTTCTGGGCGCCATGGTGCGGACCGTGCAAGATGATGGGTCCGGTATTTGAGGACGTGGCCAAGAAAGTTAATGGCGTGAAGTTCGCAAAAGTCAACGTTGACGATGAGCAAGAACTAGCAACTAAGTTTGGGGTTACTAGCCTTCCTACCTTGATCAAGATTGAGGACGGCAACGAGGTTGACAGAAGATCTGGTTTTGTTGCTGAAGAAGATCTCAAAACTTGGCTTTCTTAATGCCCGTGCCCAAAAAAGCTTTTGACTACTAAGATAAGCAAGATACCGCCGATGAACAAGGCGAGCTGCTGGGCATTCTTCTGAGAGGTCTCTTCCTTGTGTAGTTCTGGAATCAAGTCAGCAGTGGCGATGTACAAGAAGTTGCCTGCTGCAAACGGAAGTAGGTATCCTGTTAACCCTTCGACGGTTCCCGCAAAATAAAAAGTGAGCAGGGCGCCAAGAAATGCCGCCAGGGCAGTCAAAAAGTTCAAGCCTAGGGCTCGCACACGATCCATGCCTCCCTGCACCATGATGGCAAAGTCCCCGATCTCCTGAGGGATCTCGTGGAAAACAACAGCGATAGAGGCAACAACGCCTAGCGGGATGGAGTTAAGATACGCAACAGCGATAACCGCCCCATCTATGAAATTGTGGATGCCGTCCCCGATAAGGTTGAGATACGCATACGGAGCGATGTGCTTGTGGCCATGCAGTCCGTGATGGGCACACCTGCCACCGTGGCAGTGATACCAGTAAAAGAATTTTTCGATGACAAAAAAGGCCACCATGCCCACCAATGCCCACGTGAACGTTTGCTCAGCACCCACATGCTCAACACTCTCAGGGAATAAGTCAAAGAATGCAGCTCCTAGCATGCTTCCTGCAGCAAACGCCACGAGCAGGCTCAGCGTTTGGTGAAGCTTCTTCTTTTTCAAGGAGAGCGTGAACACGCCCAACAAGGAGATCAAACTCACGATTAAGACTGAGACAAGGATGTATTGCAATGTATTCATTGCCCTATCGCTTGTTCACTAGTATTTAAGTCTTGTCACAAAAAAAGAAAAAATTAATCGGCCTTAACCGCTTTAAACTTAGAGCCGGTTGCTACTAGGCTCAACAGTCCTGCAAAGTAGGCGAAGTTCACCGCGGTGTTTGCCCCGCCCGTGTTCATCACCATGACCTCGCGCAACGTTCCAATGAAGTGCGGTGCCTGCCCAACCCCAAAGGTCTTGAAGAACGCCACAAGTATAACTACTGCTAAAACTGTCGCAGCCTTCTTCGTGTGGTAGCCTGTCAGTAACGCCAGACCGCCAGCAATCTCTACGATTATGGCCACCACCAAGACGGCGGCGCCTGCGCCTCCAAACATGCCGGTAAACATGCCCTGCGCCATGCCATAACTCAATAATTTATCCAGGCCTGCAACAATAAAAGCAACACCCAGAAACACCCTCAAAATAAATGGTCCATGCTCTGATTTCATATTGGTTCTCCCTGAGGGGGAGGAAAGTTACGCTTATTTATATTTTTGGTTAGGCTGAGCGAGTCATGCAGCATGGCCGGTAAACTCAATCTTGGCAGTATTATTCTCAGCATCTACTGCGTACTTTCCGTTGGCGTCCTGATCCCCTGCTAGGCTCACCGCTTGGACTGAGGCAGGTGGCAGGCCTGTTGAAATCATGCCTTTGTAACCCTTATCCAGCGCCCACTGGCTAAGCGAGAGTAGTAATGGCGCGCCAATCTCTCGCTCCCAGGCCTCTTGATCCTCAGAACAATAAATCGGATCGTGAAACCACAAGAGATCTTCCTCGGGCTCGCGGTGGCGATAGTCATGAAACCACACCAGCCCAACAAGAGTGTCTCCCTCTACTGCCATCATGGCGTCAGAAAACGTTTCATCCGCCCAGTCTTTCGTGAGCAATCTAACATGTCGCTGGGTTAACGACGTTGAAAAATCAAGGGCTTGGTTTTTTGCACCGGCGTTGGAACTCTCGCTGTACAGCTCAAAGGAAAGATCGCTCATGAACCCTCTGAAACCACACAAGTATAATAATCTATCTTCTCTGTTTTAGTCGAAGCAATGCTTAAAAAGCACCCGACATTCTACGTGTAATGCCAGATCCGCCATTGCCCCCCATTAGGTCGCCAGATCTAGATGAGTCTTCATTTTGCGCAAACGGTGGCTCAAGCATGGGATTGGAAGAAGGGACACGGCTCCCTCGTAACTTCCTGCCTCGTCTTCGTGAGAGAAGGTGGCATGGCATAAGTCTCCCGAAACGCCCCCCAAGCGGCAAAGCCCAAAAATGGAAGCAGCAGTACACAGACCGAGGGTCTTTCGAGCTCGTGTACTTTGACGAGCATGTTGACATTCGATCGCAAGCGTTGGAAGGTATAGAGATGGCCTTCAAGGGACTGGGGCTAACGCTTCCCACGTTGAGCATCGTGATGCCCTCCCCACGAGAGCTTAGAGAGTATCAAGAACTGCACGAACAGTTTTATGATGGTGAGCATCTTGACATCACTGGCTTTCGCGAGGCTCTAGACACCAAGTACGCAAATCCTAGCCATCGAATATTGGCCGTGGTGCCTGGATTCACTGGGTGTGATTTAGGGGAGAGTTCTAACCTACAAATGGGTTCCATGGTGGTGAGCATTGACCAAGCAAGGAGTGCTCCGCATCACTCTCTCATTGACGTGGTCACCCACGAAGAGGCGCACGTGCTCTTGGAAAGGGGCCACCATGCTGAGGAGGATGCAGAGGTTTTCAACGCAGGCATGGTGAGCAACTGCGTGCTGGCGAGCACGTACGGTCGCGGTGGAGAGTTTTGCGATCTGTGCAAGCACCGAGCAAAAAGTATAGAAGACGAGGACAAGAAGCACGGGTTGGTATAGCATGGTAGTACGAACCCAACCCTTTGATGTTGATACTGAAGAGACAGATGCACATTACGCTGATCACCGGCAGGCTTTTTTTAGGCGATCCAGGTTTGGCGTGGTCACGCTGGTAGACTGGGCTCCTAAGGTTGTTGAGGATCTGGTTAGACGGGGGGTGCGCGCATTTTACCAGGGCCTGGAACTTCCCTGTCCTCACCTACATGTGTTTAATCCCAAAGCTGACTTTTTTGTTTACAGGGACATTGTCAAGCGCAACACTTCAGAAGGAATGCTTGACTTCACCTCCACGGTAAGTGGGTTGGAGGGAGTCACGCGGGGTAGAAACTATCGTCTTATCGTTGTTGCCAACGGCAATCACCAGAAAACTATTGCTCAGACGTCGCGAGTGCCACACGCTGCCGTGCTGATCAGTCTTGACAGGGTGTTGGCAGCTGAGGGGTATGATTTTGTCCAGACCACGGAGCACGAGCTGGGTCACTGTCTGTTGAACAGCGGCCACCACAACAAGGACAAGCGAGACACTGCTGCGTGGGAGGAAGGAAAGATGGACAAGGGCTGCATCATGGCTACTACGTACAGCACGTCTACCAAATTTTGTAAAACGTGCAAAGAGCGCGGCAAGGAAATGCAAAAGTGGGATGTTGCGTACGGGTTTGTGTGAGGTTACTCTGGCCACCCTTGCACTTTTACGTATTTTTTCTTTGCTAACAACCTAAAGTCGGAGTCTTGACTAAGCAGGATCTTGCATCCGGTGAGCTTTGCCGTGCTGGCAACAAAAGCGTCCATGAGAGAGATAGAAAATGAGAGGGAGATTTTCGCGGCTTCCCTTGCTAGCACGCGGTCAATGCCTACGATGGACATGCCCTGCGATGCCTCCACGCCCTGGAAAAATTCCTCAATGGCTCTCTCAGGAACCGCTCTTTGCATGAGCTTCTTGGTTGTTTCTGCTACGACCGTCAGTGGAATGAGAATATTTGCCTTTCCATCACCCACCTGTGCCAACAATCCTATTGCTTTGGGATGTTTTGAAAATGCCTGTAAGAGAAACCACGTGTCTGCGCAATACCTCATCGGTCTTTCTTTCGCTCCTCAACGACCTCTTTCCAAGCGGCGTCTGCATCAAAAGAAGGAGCTTTGCTGATTGCGTTTAGCATGCGCTCCTCAGGGGTTTGGTTTTTTCTCCTGCTAAGGATGATGTCACCACTTGGCATGTGCGTAACCTTGAACGCGTCCTGTTCCTTAAGCCCGTCTTCCTCGCGGATCCATTTGGGAATGGTGATTTGCCCTTTTTTTCCGAGTCTGATATTCTCGGTATCAAAGGTGTGCTGTTTCATGTAGAGACATCATTTTCAGAATTTATAAGCTTTTCGGAAAATACGGTATTTTCGGAATTACTTCAGTCTAACGCTCTCGAGGATTCTTGGTGCGACGGTTTCTATCCTGCCTTGCTTGTGGATGCTGCTGGCAAGGTCGATGCAGCGGCTGGCCTCGCCGTGCTGGACGATGACTTTCTTTGGTCGTGGGTTGCACTTGAAGACAAAATTCATCAACTGTTTTCTGTCGGAGTGGTCAGAGATCTCCAGTTTTTGGACGTCCATCTTTATCTGGACGATGTCTTGGTTCTTGCCAGACTTGAACGCTATCTCTCTTTCCCCGCCCTGGACTCTTCGACCTAGGCTTCCCTCGCCTTGGTAGCAGCTGAAGATTAACGTGTTTTTTGGGTTGTCGGCAAGGGCTTTGAGATACTCTACAGAAGGGCCTCCCTGCAACATGCCTGACGTTGCTAGTATGACGCAAGGTCCTGTTTCCTCAACGATCTGCTTTCGCTCTTTCGCGCTGCCAACGCGTTTGAAGATCTTGTTCAAGAACGGGTTTTGGTCTTTGTGGAAGATGCGTTTGCGAATGGTTCTGTTGAGATATTCTGGGTAGGCGGTGTGGATGCCGGTGACGTCCCAGAGCATTCCTTCTAGGTACACAGGTATGGGTTCGAGCTCGCCGCTTTGCACCATCTTTTCTATCATGACCATGACGTCTTGGCTTCTTCCGACGCCTAACACGGGCATCAGTACTTTTCCGCCGCGCTTGATGGTTGTCTTGATGATGTTTGCGAGTAGTTCGTCCTGGTCTTGCTGGGTGGGCATGGTGTTTGTCTTTCCGCCGTAGGTTGCTTCGATGGTCAACGTTTCTAGTCGTGGGAAGCGTGAGGTGGCTGGCTCTAGGAGTAAGGATCGTCCAAACTTTAGGTCTGCGGTGTACATGAAGTTGTGTAGGCCATTCCCTACATGGAGGTGGGCCATGCTTCCGCCGATGATGTGGCCGGAGTTGTAGAAGGTTAGTCGGATGTCTGGCGTGATGTCCGACACCTCTTCGTAGTTGAGTGTGATGCTGTGCTTGACCATTTCCTTGACGTCCTCTACGGTGTAGAGTTCGTCCTTGTTTTCTCCTTTCCAGATTTTTATCATGTCTAGTTGTAGGAGTATCATGACGTCTCTTGTTGGTGGGGTGCAGTATACAGGTCCTCGATAGCCCATCTTGAACAGCCATGGAACAAAGCCTGAGTGGTCTACGTGTGCGTGGGTGACGATGACTGCGTCTAGTTTGCCGATGTCAAAATCAGGAGCGTCCAACATGGGGTAGGCTTCTGAGGATTCTGTGGCTGCAACGTCGATGCCGCAGTCCATGATGACGTTGCTTTCGGGTGTCTGGAAGAGCATGCAGCTTCTACCCACGCTTCTTCCTGCCCCTAGCATGGTGACACGGACCCATTCTTTCTTTTTCTCGCGTACCCAGCCGTCATAGATTCGGTGGCCTACCTTGTCTAGGAATTTTCTTCGATAGTCTGAGTTTTGGTAGAGTACGTTTCGTATGTTGTCGATGTGCGCGCTCTTGATGGGTGGCAGTCTTTGGACTACGGGCACCCATAGTATTTTGGCTCGTAACTCTCGAAGCAGGGCGCCTTGCTTGCCGATGGCTATGCCGGGCTTTTCTGCCTCTATGTATACTATGCTTCTTTCTGGGTCGAAGATAACGCTAGAGACGCCTGCGTCTTCGGGCATGTCTTCTTTGATGACCTTCTCAGCGTCTTCTTGCTTCATGGTGATGCTGGGGTCCGGCCTGAGCTCTATGCGTTTCTTGAATTCTTGCACGACTTTGCGGATCTCGCCGCTGTTTGTGCTGAAGAACTCTGCATCCTTCGTGTATAACACGATGTTTGCGCCTTCAAAGCCGGCAGCGCTTATTTTATCTTCCGGCAATTTCTTCAGGATTTCTTTTATGATTTCTGCCATGTTCTAATAGAAGCCGTTTATGCTAGGCGTGCTTCCAACTGTTGCTCGAGCACGAATTCCATGCCCTTGCTCGTGATGGTCAATACGTCAATACCGTTTCCGCTTGCAGTGTCTCTTTGTATTGCTGCGTTGATCGCGGTTACTGCTAGTTTGATACCTTCTTGGATTGATAGTCCTTTCTTGAACTGAGCTTCCAAGACACCGATGGCAAAGACGCTTCCGCTGCCATCTGCTACGTACTCGTCGATGTCGATGACTGAGCCATCTGGGTCTAGGGAGAACAGCGATGTGCCAGACATGTCCTTTCCGCCAAGCAAGAATGCTGCAATTCCGGGAATCATGCTTGGTTTTCGAATGTTTGAGTAGAGCATGCCTCCAAACATGTTAGCGACTTCTTTTACTGTTGACTTCCGCTTGCTCTGGAGGTCCTTCAGGGCCAACTCTGCCTTGGCGAGCTTTACTAGGAGCTGGATGTCTGAGACGTTGCCTGCCGTGGTGACAGCCATGTCTTTATTGATGGGCACCACTTTCTTTGCGTTTTTCATGACGACAAAGCCTGCGGTTGCTCTTCTGTCTCCAGCAAGCACTATGCCGTCTTTACAGACGATACCTACTGTTGTTGTTCCGGTCTTGACAATTTTATGGTCTTTCATTAAAATTCCCCAATAGAACTAAACTATAGTTACTGGAGCGTTCTATATAAACTTTTCGGATTGGAAATCTAATGGTGGAGGGGCGTTTTTAAGCACCTCGTCGACGGTTGCTGTTGCCGTCCCCTTTTTGCCTACCACTATTGCTGCTGCCACCGAGGCAAGCTGGCAGCACTGTCTTAAGGGTAATCCTAGTGCGTCAAACGCTACAAGAGCTGCCATCACGGTGTCTCCTGCTCCTGTGACGTCCACGCATTCTGTTGCAAGCGTTGGCAGGCTATATCCTTGTTGGTCAAGAATATACATTCCTTGTTCGCTGAGCGTGATGATGACGTTTTGGGCTCCTTTTTCTTGCAGCGCTTGTGCCACCTCGGGTATGGTGCTAAGGTTCGTCTTGTGTCTGGCTGCGAGTTCCTTGGCCTCTTGTTTGTTCGGTCTGAGCACGTAGGGAAAGTCTTTGAAGGTGTAGTTGACGTTGCTTGCGGGTTTTGGGTCCACAAAGGTTTTGAGTCTCATGGCGCATAGTAGGTCCATGAGGTCGTTGCTCACCACGCCCTTGCCGTAATCGCTTATGATGACTGAGGGGTTTTTGTATTTTGCGAGGTCGTGCCTGACCTGGTGGAGGAATTCTTGCTTTTTCTCGAACACCATGTCCTTATCTAATCTTGGGCCTGACCGAGTGCCTTGGTGGTTGTACAACCTTGCTTTGACCGTTGTTGGCTGTGCACTTTTAATGATGGTGTGGGTGCACCCTATCTCCTCCAAAAGCCTTAAGATGGTGATGCCTGCATCGTCCAGGTCGTCCTTTCCTAGCGCTCCGATGACGTGGACAGGCACGTCTAGCGCTCGCAGATTTCTGGCAACGTTGCCCGCGCCGCCTAGCACGTTATGCGTTTTTTCTACCACGAACTTTTCCCCGCCTTCAGGGCAGGGCTGCATGGTCCCTCCGTGGTACTGGTCCAGCATGAGGTCTCCGATGACTATAACTGGCTCTAGTTGGGATAATTTCTGCTTAACGTTGTCCATGCCTTTTTTCTCAACAATCGCTATAAAAACGTTATGGACGTGGCGTAGCCACAACGTATTTATATAGGCACGACTGGGCTTTGTGCATGGAGCTAGCCATGTTTGCAGACCAGCTCAAAGGTCTCTTACCCCTACTAAGAACGCTCATCATTATCATCTTGGTATGGTGGGGGCTGGACAGGCTCTTGCGCTTTGCAGAACGCGAGCTGCTGAAGCGGGCTTCTACCAAAAAACAGAAGTCCAACGTGGAGATCTTCTCTAGACTGCTGAAGTATGTCTTGTTGGTGGTGCTAGCCCTGTTTGCAATCTTCTCCTACACGGGAAGCTTTACCGGCATCGGGCTAAGCTTGGGATTGCTGTCTGCAGCACTAGGCTGGGCCCTGCAAAAGCCCATCACGGGTGTTGCTTCATGGATCATGCTGGTCATAAAGCGTCCGTTTGAGATCGGAGACAGGATTATTGTTGGTGAGGTAAGGGGTGATGTCGCAGACATAACGCTCACCCATGTGTACTTGAAGGAGGTTGGCGGTATCGTGCAGAGCGAGGAGAACTCTGGCAGGATAATACTCATCCCTAATTCCATACTGTTCGAACAAAACATCATTAACTACACGTTGCAGGACGAGTACGTCCGGGACGAGGTTGTTTTTGACACCACCTACGAGAGTGATCTTGACCAGGCCATGAAGATTGCCCTGACTGCTGCAAAAAAACACACCAAGGCGTTTAGTGATGCTGTCAACGAAGAACCCAAGGTGGAGTGTAAGTTCAGACCTTCTGGCATCAGCGTCCACGTCAGGTATTTTGTTCCTGCCAGAAACATACAGCATGTTGAGACGGTTATCACGAAAGAGATTTATGCTCTTGTCCTAAAGACCAAGAAGGTCGACTTTGCCTACCCACACACAGAGATTGTTCTAAAAGATCCTAAGCAGTTCAAGCGCTAGTAACTCTTGGCAAAGTATGCTTTTCCTTTTGCTGGCTTGCCGCACATGAAGCACTTGCCCTCGCCCTCTTCCATGGTGAGGCATTTTGCGCCGAACTTTTCTTTTATTTGTTCGTGACATTCAGGGAGCTCGCACCATAGCGCGCGGACGAGCTTGCCTTCCTCAAACTGTTTTAGGCTGTCTATATCTACTGTCGCATCTTTCATGAAGTGCTCGGCTTTGGTGAGCATGTCGTTTTGTATGCTTTCTAGTAACTGGGTTACTTTTGCTGGCACTTGGTCTAGGGGCACGTTTTGTTTCTCCCCGGTGTCTCTTCTTACCATGACGCACTGCTTGTGCTCCACGTCCTTGGGTCCTATCTCTATGCGGATGGGCACTCCTTTCATCTCCCACTCGTTGAACTTCCAACCAGGGGTGTAGTCGTCTCTTGTGTCGAGGTGGACGCGTACTTTTAGGTCTGCCTCTAACTTTTTGGCTGCCTTCAGCACGGCGTCTCGCGTGTCCTCGAAGAGTATGGGTACTATGACTACCTGGGTTGCGGCTACCCGTGGGGGTAAGACTAAGCCCTTGTCGTCGCCGTGCATCATGATCATCATGCCTATGGTTCTCGTGCTGATGCCCCACGAATTTTGGAAGGCGTGCTCGTTCTCTCCCTTTTCGTTGAGGAATTGGATGTTGAAGGGTTTTGAGAAGTTTTGCCCTAGCGCGTGGGAGGTGCAGCCCTGGACTGCCTTGCCGTTGGGCATGTACACCTCGCAGCTCGTGCTGTAGTCTGCTCCAGCAAACTTCTCATCCACTGACTTACGACCTTTCAAGCATGGCAGGGCGAGTAGCTCTTTCAGCAATTGTTCGTACAGGTCCAGAATGTGGTAGACCTCCTCGTCTGCGCTTTCTTTGGTGGCATGGACGGTGTGTCCTTCCTGCCATAAGAACTCTCGCGCTCTTAAGAATGGGGTGGGGTGTTTGAACTCCCACCTAACAATGTTGCACCATTGGTTGATGCGCATGGGTAGTTCTTTGTGGGACTGTACCCATTTGGAAAAGGTGTGGTACATGATGGTCTCACTAGTAGGTCTTATGGCTAGTCTTTCTGGAAGCTTGCTGTCCCCGCCCTGGGTGACCCAGGCTACCTCGGGTGCGAAGCCCTCGACGTGTTTTTCTTCTTTTTTGAGCAGGCTTTCGGGAATGAACAGGGGGAAGTACGCATTTTGGACGCCTATCTTTTGGATTTCCCTGTCAAACCATTTTTGGACTTGTTCCCAGATGAACATGGAGTTGGGCCGGATGACGTAGCAGCCACTCACGGGACTGTAGTCTATCATCTCTGCTTTTTGTAGCACTTGTGTGTACCACTCGCTAAAGTCGCCTTCTTTCTTTGCAGTGATGCCTACTTCTCCCATGCTGACAAACCAAGAATCAGTATATATAAAGGTTGCTCACTCATGCGTCGATGCCCAGCATCCTTGAGGCGTCTTTGTACCAATCCGCATCAGCGGGTGCGACGCTAAGATTGGGAACGCCTTGAACGGCATCGGCGAGTGAAAGATAGTCGGTGTGCGTTGAGCAAAGGAATCTTCGGGGTGGCGTACCCTCCCTTGCTTGTTCGGTGTAAAATCCGAAGAAACCTCCACTTCCCCAGTAGAAGTTTTGTGCGTGGGGTAGCGTCAAGACTACCTCGCGCCAGTCGTGCACAGATTTGATCATTTCTTCTGGCTGGTTAATCACAGGGCGTGCGAAAAGCTCGAACAGCATCGTACACTGTGCAGGATCGTCTGTGTTTGGCTGGATTCTTCCGTGGTACGCAGGTATGCCTGCCTTCTGGATTCCGCGTACAAGATCAGAACAGTCATCTGCCATGTGACAGTGGGCATTTCCTGTTCCATCCACAAATCCTACTAGCCCTCTATGGGGTAATGCTGTGTAAAATACGAAATCGCAACCTTTCACAGCATCGAGAAAGGAGCCTGCATCTTGGTCAATCCACTCCACTCCCATACCAAGACGCTGTCTGGCCATGCCCTAACTAATGGTGCAGAGGTTATATAGGTTAGCTATCGCAAATCTATTCTTCATGTATGCTTGACGGATAGACTTCTAGGTACGCGTTGATGAATTCTTGGAAGACTTCGTCGCTGACCTCGTCGCGTTTTGTTAGCGAGATGAGTTGCTTGCCAGAATACCATCCTGCGTCGTTTGTCACTCTGAGGATCGTGTCCGTTCCTATGGTTTGAAGTATTGAAGGATCCTCTATCATGAACTCATTGAGTGACGCTGGCGGTGGTGCGTCAGCAACAGAGACTATCGCGTCCACCTCAAGACCTTCTTTAGAATATTGGGTGGCGTAGCATGTAGTGAATAGCTCTTTTTCTAAGGGGTAGCCCGTAAGCCCGCAAGAAGAGAAGACCTGCATGGGGGCTGAGTGTTGGAATCCGCCTATGGTGTGTTCGAGAACGTACGATGGAGGTGGTGTTATAGGGCTGGGAATGGCTTCGTTTGCCGAACAAGCAACCAACAACAGAATCGCCAATGGAAGGTATTTCATATGGGGCTACCCGGATTCGAACCGGGGTTACGTGGTCCCAAACCATGCGTGATAGCCAAGCTACACTATAGCCCCTCTAAGAATACAGATGCCATGTTGCTTTTAAAGGCTTTGCTCTTCAGACAACAGCCCAACTTTTTATACTGTGATGAATCCGTAACTGTATGCGCACATGGATGTTTGACCTGGATGACACGCTCATAGACAACGTTGTTGACTACAACAGGGCCAAGGCTAAATTCATGCTTTGGATGTACGATCTTCACAGCAACGCTCCAAGGCCGGGTGAACTTTGCAATCGCATCGACACGAAAGGTGAGAGTCTTGTGAAAGAATATGGGTTTACAACGCGCAGATTTCCTGAAACGTTAAAGCGAGTGTACGAAGAATGGTGTGCGGAGGCAGATCATGATGCTGCTGCCGCCCAAGAGGCATACGACATTGGCCGCGAGGTCTTCGACAAGGACATTTGGAAGGGGCGAGGGCTGGTTGCTGGAGCAAAGGAAACGCTTGACCATCTTCAAGAAAGGGGCGACGAGCTTCTCTTGCTCACGAAAGGAGAGTATGAAATCCAAGCTCAGAAGGTGTGGGATCTTGGGCTTTCAAAGTGGTTTGGAGAGTGGTGTATGTCTATTCCGAATGTTGACAGTACGATTCTAGACGCCAGAGTCCTCATCGTCCCCCACAAGCACGTTCCCATGTACCGTCACGTCCTTAACGGTCGGGATCCCGCAAACGTGTGGATGGTGGGCAACTCGCTAAGAAGCGACATAGAACCTGCCATCAGTGTCGGCTGCAGGGCGGTATACATTCCTGTTGAAACATGGGTGTACGAGAAGGGAGCGGAGGACACGCAAGATCACGAACGCGTCACCACGCTTGAAAACATCGGGCAGATCGCTGAAAAGTATGAAGAATTGTAGGCGGACAGGGATCCTGGAAGTTGAGTTCTGGTTTACGACTAATAAATGTTATCGTGGTGGTCGTAGTCCTCGAAGGACACTGCCTTTTTTTCATGGTCGATGACAAAAATCAACACGAAGTGCCCGAGGTGAATTCGGTTGAGGCCTTTCATATCATAGCGCAGTTGTTTGTAGTCATGATCTGGGTTGTTCAGAATGGTTTCCATTTTCTTCTTGACTTTTGAGAAGTGTGTAGGGTCCTTCTTCCTTAGCTTTGATAATTTTTTAGTAATTTCAACACTGTAGTGGTCCGCATACATTTATGCGACCTCTTTCTCGAATTCCTTTCTGGAGAGGTGTTTACCCTTCAGAATTTTGGTTAGTTTTTCTTTATATTCCGGCTTGAGTTCTGGCTCGAGCGAGGTTTCTTCATATTCCTTAACCACTAAATTGATGGCCTGCGATTTATCGTTAAGGCCAAACTTTGCTTTAACAATATTTAGAACTCTGTTCGTATTCTCCTCGATGTTAATGACTGCTTGTACCATGTTACTTCGCATATAGGGGTATGTATGGAGTATATATAAAGGTTTGTGTGAAGGTTCGAATCTCCGAGAAGAAATAAGCCGGGCGGACAGGGATCTCGGAAGATAGGCTCCATTTCGTCCCCGAAATGTTCAGCAAAGATTAAAAAATCGTAGGGTTTAGTAAGGATATGGCAACAGAGTCTGTAATGGTTCCAACTGAGGAATTAAGCTTGATGGGACGGGAAATAAAAGCACTCAGAAATACGGCGTTGTATAAGCGACTATTACAGTTTACAGACAATATCAAAAAGAAAAAGTTTACTCGCCAGGACCTTGGTTTTTGAGGAAAACTTTAAATACTTTACTTTCTTTACTGTTCCTATGGCGACTGAGGTGAAAACTGTGACGATTTCAGAGAAAAGACAGATCACGCTGCCTGCTGCTTTTTCCGCCTTCAAAAAAGGGGGAAAAGCGCTAGTGATTGGTAGGGGAGACGAGATCGTAGTCAAACCACTCACCAAAGCCAATGAAGAGGCCCTACTTTCGGAAAAGGCCTTGGCTGAGGCGTGGAATTCTCCTGAAGACGAGGAGGCATTTTCCTACCTCCAAAAATGAAGAAGTTCGATATTGTTCTTGTGGAATTTCCCTTTTCTGATTTAAGCAACACCAAACTTAGGCCTGCTGTTGTTGTAGCTGTTCCAGGAGGGCAAAATGTTCTACTGTGTCAACTAACCACCAAGAAGAGGAACACAGCAAAGTTTGAAGTGGGCTTACCCCGAAAATCGTGCAGTGGCGATATCCGCTTTGACAGCAATATCTATGTTGATATGTTATTTACGCTTCATCAAGATCTGATTCAAAAGCGCATAGGTAGAGTCAATGATGTCCTGGTGCAGAAACTCATTCGAAAAAAGCTGCAAGTGTTAGTGGGTTAGAACGGGCGGACAGATTACGAAACTTAAGTTCCTAACCTGCCCGCCGGCAGCATCAAAGATGCTACATACGGGCGGACAGGGATCCTGGAAGTTAACTTCCGGTTTTGTAGATTTTATCGTGATGGTCGTAATCAACGAAAATAACAAAGTTCTCTTGCTTATTGTATGAAAACACGAGAACAAAACTGCCAATCTGGGCGCGCTTCAAATGCTTTAGATCATGTCTAAGATTCTTGTAATGCTCGATCCCTTCTGCATTGATCACTTCTTCAATCTTTTGCATGACAGAAGCGTATGTGGTCTTGTCTTTCTTGAACAATTTATCTAGAATTTTTCTTAGTCTTGGTTTTATCTCAAACTCACGCATGCTCGATGTCTTTCCTCAACTCGTCTATCGTGCGATATCGCTTGCCTTTTTCTTTCATGATCTCCTTAGTCTTTTTCAGGTACTCTGGTCTAAGCTCTGGCTCTAACAGCTCTTCTTCATACTTCTCAATAACAAAATTCACAGCATCAGATTTGTTTTTGAACCCGAACTTCCCTTTCACGATAGTCAAAACTCTATCCTCTCTTTCCCCTAGTTTAATCAATGCTTGTGCCATAATGCCTCCTTGTTACAATTTGTTACATATTATAACTAAATGTTATATAAAGGTTTGCGGATATTTATAAACTCCGAAATGTGGCAAGAGGTATGGAGTTGAGAGTTGCCATAAGGGAGACAAAAGGTAAGGGAAAAGGAGTTTATGCAATACACAACATTTCAGCAGGCCAAACAATCCTTACCAACGATGTTAGAAAGCTCAAAAAGTACTCGCTCAAAGAAGTTGCTCAAAATCCAAAACTAGCTAAAATTAGCGACCATTGTGATTACGTAGGTAGGGGCAAGTACGTCTTTGATTTTTCTCCAGAGTCCTTTGTGAACCATTGCTGCGAGCCAAATGCCTACATAGAGTTCAGCACAATAGGAAGAACAAAACTCATTGCTACAAGAGATATCAAGAGAGGGGAGGAGATAACTAAGGATTACGCTTTGTCAGCCATTGACCAAATAAGAGGTGCCTATCAAAACATGCATTACTGGAAGATGCAATGTCGTTGTATGAGTAAGAAGTGCAGAAAAACAATTCATGGAGATTTCTTCCGCATGCCCCTACACTTCCAGAAGATGAATTATCGATTTCTTCCAACCTGGACAAAAAGAAAGTACGCTGAAAGGATAAACAAGCTCGCCAAGAAAATCTAGAACGGGCGGACAGGGATTCGAACCCTGGTCCCGAGGTCCGAAGCCTCGTATTCTATCCAGACTAAACTATCCGCCCAAGTGTAAGAAGCTTGCCAGGCTTAAAAAGCTGCCGAAAACTAAGAGTACAAAACCTTTGTGGGTGGTTATGTAGTTGTGGTTCCGTTACTTGAGGGTGAGCTTGCGCATTTCCAAAGGCAGTACAATCCCATCCCAATTGCTGGAACTCCGCTAAGGGCGTATTGAGCCGCAAGAACACACAGAGTCACGGGAATATATGCGATTAATCCGGAAGGACTGCCTAGGATATCGGATAGGATGCTAGCCCCCCATCCTCCAGGGGTATCTTCACGCTCTGTAAAAATGTATCTTGCCGCACCAACTGGGTCAAGTCCGGTGGTAACTCCTGATAGAGCACCAACAAGCGGTGCTAGGTTTGGAGGCTCGTTGCTGAATACGCTTGGCATCAGGCGAGGATTACCTAAACCTTCTTAAAGTTAGCGGATATGTAGTAGTCTATGAAGCCAGCTGCCATGTTTGACAGCATACGTCAGAGCGGTAGCTAGAGCGCTTTTCTTTCTAACAATATGTCATTTGTAGAAGACTTTACGTGGAAGAAGAATCTTACGGTCAAGAGTTTGGTAGACAGCATGCAGCATCTTGGCTACCAAAGCATCGAGTTACGCAACGCTGCAGACGTCATAGTGAAGATGAAAAAGAACAACGCAAAAACGTTCTTGACCTTCACGAGCAACATGGTGACTTCTGGGTTACGAGGTTTCTTTGCCCAGCTCATAAAGCTAGGCATGGCAGACGTCATCGTCACCACTGTAGGCGGGATTGAAGAGGACATCATGAAGGCGTACGGAGAAAAGTTCTCCATAGGCAAGTTTGAGTCTGATGACGTGGAATTGCACGAACAAGGCATCAATCGTATTGGTAACCTGTTCGTCAAGAACGAAAGCTACATGTTGTTCGAAGACAAGATGATGGAGTTCCTAGACAAGGCCTACAAGAAAAAACCAACCTGGCCAGTATCTGAACTCTTACGGGAGATAGGGCTATCCCTAGATGACGAGAATAGTATATTGTACCAAGCGGCAAAAAACAACGTGTCCATATTCTGTCCTGCCATCACTGATGGTGCGTTCGGCTTCCACCTGTACTTATTCCAGCAAGACCACCCAGACTTCCAGGTGGACGTCGTCAAAGATTTCGGAAACATACTCCTAAGCACCACCATGGACGAAAAGAAAGGCGTCATTGCGCTTGGTGGGAGTATTAGCAAACACCACGCAATACTCTGCACGTTGTTGAATGGCGGGGCAGAATACGCAGTCTACCTCACCACCGCACACAAAACAAGCGGAAGCATGAGCGGCGCGACAACCAACGAAGCAAAAAGCTGGGGCAAGGTCAAAGACGACTCAGACATCGCCACCGTGATAGGAGACGTCACCATAACCTTCCCCCTAGTCATGACCCACGCGCTAGAAACCCTATCAGAGGAGGGATTGCTAGATGGCTAAGTTTGTGCTCTCCACAAAGACCGCGTTGCAGCAATACAACACGCTGAAGCCGTACGCTGACGTCATCGCTTATAGCTCCAAAACAAACCCTGCGATCACTCCCTCGCTGGAGAAGAACACAGACGCCATGTTCTCCATCCATTTCAAGGCAGAGCTACGACACGTCCAAGACAAGTCACGCGTTCTGTACTTTGCCCAGGCATGGACAGAAGAAGACATCGAAAGCCT
>NYZT01000004.1 GCA_002687275.1 Candidatus Woesearchaeota archaeon | reverse complement strand
TTAAAAAGG
Organism: Candidatus Woesearchaeota archaeon; assembly: GCA_002687275.1. Taxonomy (GTDB): domain Archaea; phylum Nanobdellota; class Nanobdellia; order Woesearchaeales; family ARS49. The sequence goes on along the minus strand of NYZT01000004.1, from coordinate 8,207 downwards.
TTTACCAGTCACCTTCTTCGTTGTTAGGTCGCATCGCTGCAACCTGGTCGACATCATAACGCCTGGTGTCCACAAAACGCTGTTTTTCGTAGTCAAACACGACGTATGTTCTCTGAGAAAACTTATCCGCGTCGCTGGTGAGGCTGACCTTGATCTCCCTGTTGTCAACCTCATCAGCCATGGGCGGTTGTGCTTGAAGAGCGAGAAGATCCTTCCCTAACTCACTGACCTCTGCAGGAGTGTTCAAAGCAAATAGCACGCGCGTGTCCATGGTTAGCCTGCTTGGCAAAGAGGATACTGCTGGCATGCGCTTGAGAATGGGGAAGTGGTTATAAAGGTGCCCCAACATTTTTATACGCCATCAAGAAAGATAAAGCATGGATTGCGAACTCTGCAACTTCGACAGCCCACGGATAATCAAACAGTACCCGTATTGGATTCTTTCTGCAGCAGCACAAACACCGCTAGGCTGGATGCATGCCATGTTGAAAAGACACGCAGAGTTTTTTGACGAGCTCACACAAGAAGAGCTCGCAGAGCTCAAGGAAGTCGTAGGAGAGGCACGCGCCGCTCTGAAAAAAACATTCAAACCTGACTGGTTCAACCTAACGCAGCTTGGTAACACTTGCCGGCATTTGCATGTGAATCTCATCCCTAGGTACAAGGAAAAAAGGGAGTTTGCAGAGAAAGAGTTTGTTGATGAGAGTTTTGGTGGAGGGGTAAGCTCGGAGGAGATAGATGAAGAGATGGTGGGGAAGGTTAGGGGTGAGGTGAAGGGGTAGAAGTGACGGTATTGTTGACGTTTGCTAACCTTTAAGTGCCTTGAACACATATTGCCTACTATGGATTGGGAGACTCAGCAGGGAATAAACGTGTATGTGCACTTGCCTTTTTGCGCTCGAGTTTGTGATTACTGTAACATTCCCAACATTGTCGAGTATTCTCCTGAAGTGGACGGATATGTGGATAAATTGGTTCGTCAAATCCGGCAAACGCCTTTGGAGTCTGTTGGTGCGGTGTACATTGGTGGGGGAACGCCAACATTACTTACGCCCCGTAACCTTTCCAAGATTATGGGCGCTATTCGTAACTTGACGCTTTCTGATCGTGCTACTATCACAATTGAAACTTCTCCAGAGGCCGCGACTAATGAGAAAGTCAGGGTGCTTCAGGACTTGGGCTTCAATTCAATAAGCGTGGGTGTGCAAACATTAGAAGAAGACATCTTACATCACATGGGTCGCACAGGGAATCCCTCTCGTAGTCTGGAGGCGTTTGATGCTGTTAGCCGTTTTGAACACGTAAATGTGGACCTGATATATGGGCTTCCAGGACAATCATGCGAATCCTTCATGCATGATGTTGCGACTTTTTGCCCTCAAGCAGATAGTATTACTTTGAATCGTTGGAAGACTAACTTTCCTAAAGGCCGGTCTTTGCTTGAGAGGTTACAAAATGTCTCTATTCCTACGTTAGAGGATTGCTCGGAAATGTATAGGGATGCTGTCGCATTATTGAATGATGCTGGATACAAACCCTACTTATTGGAGACTTTTAGTCGAGGCAATCCTGGCCCCTACCAACGTGATTTCTTTGCTCTTCGAGACAATGTCGTGGGTGTTGGTGCAGGTGCCACGTCCATTAGAGCCCAAACACTTTCAACCAATGTTCAGTTGGCCGAAACTTTTGATCCTGACATGCCGGAAATAGTGTCTGTGCCTCTCCAGTGCTGTCAGGAACCCTATTTCCGGTTGGGAATTCTCAGAGACGGAAGAATATGTATGAAAAAACTGAAGGAATTTGAGGAGGATTGTGGTGTTACTCTCGCAAAGGCCTCCCTGTTAAGGAGTGGTGCTTTGGTAGAGAGAGAAGGCAGTCTCATAATCAATCCTGAAGATTCAAGCATAGGATTACAACTTTTTTATAAGGAGGTAATGCAATGAACGTTTTGTTAGTACAGCCGCATGCGACTTTTCCATCAACCTTCGCTCCGTTAGGATTGTCATACGTTGCCGGAAATTTGGACAGAAACCACAACGTGTTTGGAATTGATATGAATTTCTTGGGAAACACTCTTGGCAGACAGGAAGCATACGATGAACTTGTGAGAACTATTAAAAAAAATGATGTGGGTGTTTTGGGTGTTAGTGTTCTTGAGGAAACTGCTGATGCGGCAAGACAAGTAGCAATCGCTGCTAGGGGGGCTAGTGATCGAGTGATAATTGTTGCAGGCGGCTATCTTCCAACTCTTGCTCCGTCTAGGATTGATTTCGCGGACTATATCATTAGAGGAGAAGGAGAACGTCCTTTTAGCTCCTTGGTAAATGCTCTTGATTCGGGGGATCCATTGCCATGTATCCCTGGTGTAGCAAGGGATGGGTCGCTTGTAGATGAGATTAATATTGAACCGGATCTGAATTCTCTCCAGAAACCTCGAAGAGATATTTTTCCGGGTAATGGGGGTACGTATGGCGTGACTGCGGTGACAGCGTCGAGAGGTTGCGTTTTTGATTGCGGTTATTGCTCAGCCCAGCAACTCTATGGTAGGCGGTATCGCGCTCGCAGCATGGAGAACCTTGTTGAGGAGTTGGAGGAGTTATTTCAGGATGAGGCCCTTGACTGTTTTCGCATTAATGATGAGCAGTTTTTTGGTTTTTCTCGAGAGGATAGGGCTAGGGCCTTAGACATTCTAGAGCATATTGCCAATGCTGCTGAAAGTAGGGATCGCTTTAAGCTAGCTTTGGAGGGACGGGCAGATCAGTATGTTAAGTTTATGAGTGAGTATCCTCGTGCCTCAGAAGTTTTTGCAAGAATTTCTTCAAAGGATGAGTCCTGCGTTGACAACCTTCAAGGATCTAAGGACGGGCTATCCATATCTTTGGGTATAGAGGCGTTACATCAGCCATTGCTGGATTTTTATGATAAAGGTCTTACCGTGGAAACCAATCTGGAGGCGATTCGACTGTTACAGCAGTCTGGGCACAGCTATTCATTGTTTATGCTGCCTTTCCATGCCGAGTTGTCTTTTGTGGATGCAAAAGAAAACATTATGGCGTATCTTAGAAANGTTGCAGATGTGNACNTGTACCACCAAAAATTCTTCTTGTCAAATCTTTCTGAAAGAGTTGTGCCATATGAGNGGACGCGATTTTTTGACAGGTGGAANGAGAAGGGANTTCTNGANACNCGCGAGGGAATTACAGGATACNGATTTACNGATCGAAGAACAGGGTTGCTTTATCATTTCATGAGCCGATTTACGTCCAGGATGTTACAACAAGATTTCAACTANGACGNGNTTAGGGGGGCAATTCTGGATGTTTTGGAAGTGTGTGAACGGGCTGANGTTGTTTCAGAGGTGTCAACGCATGATTCTCCTGAGAAGTTCTTTTACGTTCTTGGTCTGGACCCGCGCAAATAGGAAAGCCATTCGTCCCGTAAGGTGTCGATGCTGAACTGAAACACTTCTTGGAATTTTGCACGGGATGTTTCAAAATCGTCGCTTCTGTCACTTACAGACATGAACGCCATCGCTGTTTTTTTGTCGCTGAGCGTGTGTAATACGTACACTATAGAAAACGCTCCAATATAGTCTCCAAGAGCATAGAATTGTGCAGGTCGATGCAAATCTGCAAGGTCATTAATGCCTCGTTCGAGCACCCACCAGTACCTATCTGCGGGTGTTTGTTCTCCTACATGACCTGCCATGCCTTCATACAACCAGCATGGAGTCGTAAAGTCAAAGTGTGCTAGTTGAAATCTGTGACACATCTCATGCGCTACCAAATTTTCAAAATCTTTTAGCTCAAAATTTCGTGTTTTTTTTAAGAATTGAGGACCTTTAACCGTCAGCGGACTGCTTCCATAGCCTGGCGTGCCTATGAGCCAGTTATCCGCGTTTGCCGTGGTGACTGGAGGTTCTTCAATAACAATAGAAAAAAAGGGTATGTCTTTCTCGAAATACTGAGAATTTCTTGCGTAGGCATTCGCTAAACATTCACGTAAGGGGGATATATCGCCGTCTGATCGAACTTCGTATTGTGGTGTTGACCAGGTCTTATGGGCTGCTTGCAACGCATGCGGCATATCTACGGTCAATATCTCCTTCAAATACTTCGTAGTCTGTCGGTACTACGTGCTGTCTCCAGAACGATGCACTTTTAAAGCCCATTTCTACACGATTATCCGAGGCAAAAACGCCTAAGTGCTTACTCACCCTTGCTTCTGCAGAGTCCGGTTGCACTTGGGGAGCTGCTTGTTGGGCATTTGTTTGTTCATATCTCATTTTCTGTTCTCCCAAGATACTGCGTATCTCTTGTCAAGGGTATAATCTTGGCACTTATTAAGTTTATCGTTATAGGGAACAATAACCCATTGTTCTATGCCTCTATCTTGAGCATACGCTGCTATGCAGTGGCTGTAGCCGTAACGTAGATTGACCTCTGATATATAGATACCTTCATCTGTTTCCATAAAGTCTACATTTGTGGGTCCGCGATATCCTTCTTCTTGGAGCAGCTCGCCAATGTGTAGGGTGGCCCCCATTAGCCTTTCTTGATGTTTTGTTTCAGAGGGATATGTTGCTCCATTGTACCTCCCTTGAACAATGGTCTGGTCCCATGCTCCAAGGATCTCAATCGAATCATCTCTGACAAAAAGCGAGCTAGCTGGACTTCTCGCTACTGGCAGTATTTCTTCTATGAGGTACTGTTCATGATCCTCTCGTTCTAGTGTACACCCTCCTGATTCTACAAATGCTAGAAAGGCATACAATTCTTGTAAGGACTGTATTCTTTTGTTACCCGTGCCTCCACAACCGTACGCCGCCTTAATCATAAATGGCCTGGGTGGAGAATTCTTCCGAAGTCTATGACTATCATATTGCCCGATGACGTGCGCGGTCAGGTTGGGTATGTGATGGAGTTTTTCAAATGTTCTTGTCTTGCCAAACCAGCTCTCAAAGGCGTTCATAATAACTGAAGGGTCCACATTGCTTCCGTAGAGTCTGGGATGAAGCTGGTCAAGATATTCCTGCACCGCGTTTCTTGCTAAACTTCCAGGGAAGAAATTCACGGTTTCTTGTGCTAGGCTTTCGAGTTCCTGATCATTAATGCATTGTATCCTCCGATTCAGGGCTTTTGACGTGTCTGTGAACGTTTTTTGTGTGTATGTCTCGGGAGTGATTAGTAGGCCCTCACCAAGATAGAGGACTTGTACAGGATCAAATGCATAATAGACGTCTATCATGCGTATGCCTCTTGGCGAGAATCGCGACGGCAATCTTTCCCTTTTGTTTTATAGTACGCCCGAAAAATGCGCAATAAGTGCGACCTGTAAATCCGATTTCTTTCATTAAAGTCTGAAGCTAACCTGATAAAGTCTAGCAATTCCTCCCTTTGTCTGCTGTCGTCTTTCTTTTTTGCAGCGTTGACAAAGGTGTGTCTACTTTCACAATACTCGTGTTGACGGATTCTCTTGCTCAGGTAACTTTTTTCTCTTTCTTCAATAATCTCTCGAGTGTATCTCTTTCCTTTCTTCCCAATTTCTGATCTTACAAACCCTGCTTGCTCGTACCTTCCCTCTTCCAAATCTGTGATGGATAAGAAACCCGCATCTCGAATGAACTTGCGTATTTCTCCTTCGATGGGGATGCCTGCCACCTTACTTATGGCCAGATCATCCATCCCTTCCCGTATGGCAAGAAGATAATTTTTGGTTTGTTGGGGTGGAGTGATGAGATCAAAAAACATACTCTTATCTGCTTTAGAGGACTCTAAGAGTTCTTCCAAATACCAGTAAGGAACGATATCGTCCAAGCGCATGCGATTATACGTAATAAATGAGTTATACGCCAATTCTAGATTCTCAGGTGTCCTTTGACGCCTCGCTCGTCGGTAATGTTTCTCTGCTGCTAGTCTGCGAGACCGTTCTCTTTGTAGTAGTGATGGAAAAAAGTCAGGGGATTCCAATCCTTGAACGATGACATAGTCGCTAACTGCAGTATTTATGTCAACCGCGATTATCCCTCGTTCGACTTCCTGGCAAACGATCGGACGTTCTGGTTGGTAGTCTACCGAAGAATTTTGGATGATTTCCGTATTCAAGTCAATCATGAATCTTGAAAAGTCAGGAATGTAGAGCATGACGTAATCTTTGTTTATCTCCAGAACACGATTGCCAACATCTCGAGTGTCTGAAAACACTCGTTTTGCCTTAGCTTTTGCACTCTCAAAGCTAGTCTTTGGAATCCTGTTCTTTAATGAGTTCATGGTCGATCTATCAATGCGTTATCCGAAAGCTTTGATAAGAATGCGCGTAGTAAATCATCACGCAAGCGGTTCTGTATCCTAAACATGTTAGCATCAACCGGGTGGTTCTTTCTCTTCTCCAATTGCAACAGGTGTAGTAAGGCTAATTCCTCGGGACTGAACAAGTCTCTACCGCAACCTTCGTAAATAGGTATTCCGTTCTCCAGTTGTCCTGTTTGTTGTTCAGGAATGGCGACTTGGAGCAACCCAACCGTCCAGTCGGGCAGCTCAACATACTCAGGAAAGAGCCCCGCCTCCAAAGGCTGTCTGAAGTAGGGGTTGGGAGCGTCAACAGATCCGTTGACTACTAAAGCTTCGATGCGACAACCGCCTCTACAATGTAATTTTTCAGAGCACGGTTCACATTCTGAGGGAAAAGCCTTGAACAAGGTCCCGTCTTCATAGGGCAGGAAGGGATCTGTGCTGTCTAATACCTCATCCAGCGGTCGTTCAAGCATGTTTCCATACTTCATGGGGAAGGCGTCGCAAGCCTTGACCTCTCCATTTGCTAGCAAGGTGAGTTCTGTTCGGACCATCCCACATCCTCTAGTAAACTCTATGTATTTTTCGGGGGTCTCAGAAAAGCATGGCACGACTGCCCTAAAAGTCCCTGTGTTCATGCCGAAATCTTCTTTCAGCTGGAAAAGCATATCATACACTTTTTCAACCTGTGCAGGTTCTAACATGAGACCTACATGTTCCACTGAAGAGGGATATACTGGAGACGCCCCAAAATTAAGCAGTCCAAATTCTTCATGCAAGAATTTTCCTGCTTCATACGTGTCCTGCCAAGTGTTCTTGGTCACGACAGTGTTTACCGTCACCACTTGATCTCTTTTTTTGCAAAGGTTCAACCGGTCAATAAACCTGTCATAATTCTTGCTCGCGGTTATTCGATTAAACTCCTCGGCGCGATGGTGTGGCATGGACACGTTCAAACCCACAATATTAACCTCTTGAAATACGTCAATATCTTTTTCGTTGAGTGCTATTAAGCTAGTATTCACCGAGCAGTACATGTTCCATTCATGGCTGGCTCGCAGTCCTTCGTACAATAAGTCGCGGTGTAAAAGTGGCTCGCCCCCTGTGAAATTCATGTTGGTGACTCCGTTTCTACCGCACTCTGCAATAATCTGCCTCACTGTAGAAGGTGTGGATGTAACCGTTAGAGGTGCGGCAAGATTGGGGGTACGCCCAGGATTGTAGCAGTGTTCACACTTGTGCTGGCACGTGTAATCAAGCACCATCTTCATCTGCTTGGGAACCCTCATAACTTCATAATAGCAAAACTTGCCTTATAAATATGCGTTCGCGACACGTATCCGATACTCGCAAAAGCGGCAGTCTTGGGAAGGTGAGGGATGAGATGAAGGAAGAAATGTGAAGATTGTGCTATCTGTCTAGAGACGGTGCGGAACCTACTGCTGCGTCAAGCTGTTCTGCAATAGAGGAGGCACTAGTCAGAGAATTGGATGCGCCTAAAATAGAGTCGAGGGCCTTTTGTCTATTGTCCATGTACGCCTTAAAATTGGGATCTGCCAGCAATTCTTGAGATGCATGCACTCGGGCAGCATACGTTTCGTTATCGCTTGCTCGTTTAAGATAGTCACATGCGTAGTAAGCAATAACACAAGATGCAAGGGCAGCGCTCACAAATAGGGTTCTCAAAACGCTCTTGACATTATCATTCATAAGTATTACATTCTTGCGGTGTTTAAAAACCTGCGCTGCTAATGTCTGAGGATTTAGCCATCGATTGATAAATCGATCTCCGAGACCTCATAAAGAAAGAGATTGGGTGAACGGGTTTATAAGCGCATTTTGTCTTAACAAACATATGCCTAGCTCATTAGAACAAAGGGAAGCAGATGGTGATGAAGGAATTCTCATCTTTAGAAT
>NYZT01000003.1 GCA_002687275.1 Candidatus Woesearchaeota archaeon | reverse complement strand
TGAACGCTTTTTTGTAATCTTCGATGATTTTTGTTCTAACGCGTAGTGCTTTGTTGTAGAAGGCGTCTCGGTAGCCGGCCATTCTTGCAAACGTTCCGATGAGCACGCGTCGTTTTGCTTCCTCTCCAAAATGTTCGGTTCGTATTTTGGTGAAGTACTCATCAAATGTCGCGTTCATTGGCCCGCTCTGGCCGTAGCGCATGCCGCAGTATTTTGCTAGGTTGGTGCTGGCCTCGCTTAACCCTATAGTGTAGTAGGTTGCTATGCCTTGCTTGAGGAGGGGCAGGGAGACCTCGCGCACGGTCGCCCCTTGTTTTTCTAGCTCGGTGAGCTTTTCGTGCACGGCATTTTTTATGGACTCGTCCACTCCTTCTGTGAAGGCTTCTTTTATCCTAGCGATGCGTAGTCCTTTGATGTTGCCCAGGCTTTTTTCGTAATCAGGCACTGGCTCGTTGCTGCTTGTCTCGTCCTTGGCGTCGTGGCCTGCGATGACGTTTAGTATGGTTGCTGCCTCGGGTAGGGTTTTGGTGATTGGTCCGATCTTGTCAAGGCTGGTTCCGTAGTCTAGAAGACCGTGTCGGGACACTCTGCTGTACGTCGGGCATAGTCCTACAACGCCGCAGAAGGCTGCAGGCGCCTCGATGCTCCCCCCTGTGCTTTCGCCAAGGCTTGCGTGTGCTGGCATTTTTTTTGTAAATCCGCCGCTTCCTGAGCTGCTTCCTCCGCAGCATAGTTCTGGATCGTCTGGGTGCGTCGGGGAGGTGTACCCTTTCCCTTGGGTGATGCCTAGGGCGCCAAAGCCAAACTCGTCTTGGACGGTCTTGCCGATGAAGATCGCGCCAGCATCAATCATTTTTTGGACAGCGGTGGCGTTGAACAGGGGCTTGTATCCTTTGAGGATGGCGCTGGAGGCCGAGGTGTCCACGTCTTTTACGCAGATGCCGTGTTTGACGGTGAAGGGAAGTCCTGCCAGGGGAAATTTTTTTGTTAGCGCTTGTTTTTGGATTATTTTTGCTTGCTCGATGGCTTGGGCCTCGGTGATGACGGTTAGGTAATTGTGGCTGTCGTTGATTTTTTTGGCTTGCTCAACAAAGGAGGTTATGGCTGCGACGATGTCTCCGCCTGTCTGCATTTTTTGGATGTGGTCTTTCATACGCTTTTGGGCCCCTTGATGTAGCCATTTTTTGATTGCGCGTTCTTGAGAGCCTCTTCTTGGGTTAGGCATTCTTCTGGTTCGTCCTCGCGCATTTCTGTGGTGAGCTTCACAGGAAGAAAGCTGGGCTCCACACCTTCGGTGTCGACATCTTTCAGCGTTGAAAAGTGGGTTAGGACCTCGTCTAGTTGGGGGAGAAACTGTGCAGCTTCTTCTTTTGTCAGGCTAAGGCGCGCGTTTTTTGCTACCTTGTCTAGCACGTCTTGGGTAATCATCGTAGTTTGAGATGTACTTCCTTGAGCCACTTTTCTTCCCAATCTTGTGGGCTGCCATCTAGTGGGTTTTCCATGGCTTTTGTTCGTGGAAAGGTGATGACCTCTCGGATGTCGTTCTCGCCGCATAATAGGGCTATCATCCGGTCGTAGCCAAACGCTATGCCTCCGTGGGGTGGCGAGCCGTACCTGAATGCTTCTAGCAGGAAGTCAAAACGTTTTTCTGCCTGCTCCATGGTTAGCCCGATAACTTTCAGCACTCTTGCCTGGAGCTCTCGCTCGTGGATTCTTATGCTGCCGCCGGCGATCTCAACACCATTCAAGACAAGGTCGTGGGCGTAGGAGAGCACTTGGGTAGGGTCCTTTTCGCACATGTCTACCGTGTCGTCTGTGGGTCGGGTGAAGATGTGGTGTCTTGCCGCCCAGCCCTGTTCTTCTTCTGAGTGTTCGAAAGCAGGGAAGTCTACCACCCACAAAAAGTTGTACTTGTCTTTGGGTATGAGGTCTAGAATTTTTGCTGTTGCCAGACGCACGTCTCCTAACGCGGTTGTTGCTAGCTCAAAGTCTCCAGCAGAGAACAATAACAGATCTCCTTCGTGGCAGTCTGTTGCTTTTTTGAGATCTTCCTGGACGTGACCGTCCATGTATTTTGCTATGACGCCCTCAAACTCTTTGCCAAGCTTTAGCCAGCCTAGTCCGGGAAGCCCAGATTGTTTGGCTACCTCTGTTAGCTTGTCGATTTGTTTCCGGCTCATCTTTGCGCCGTCTTTGACGTTTATGGCGTACACCACGCCGTTCTTTTCTAGGGCCGTCTTGAAAATACTGAAGTCCGAGTTTTTTACGACATCGCTGACGTTTTGCAGTTTCATCTCGAAGCGGGTGTCTGGCTTGTCGCTGCCGTACTGGTCTAGAGCTTCCTTCCAGGTCATCCTCTTGAAGGGTGTTTTGATGTTGATCTTCTTGACTTGTTTGAAAACGTGTGCCACCATGCCTTCGATGAGCTCTAGGAGGTTGTCTTGGTTGGTGAAGCTCATCTCGATGTCTATCTGGGTGAATTCTGGTTGTCGGTCCTGGCGTAGGTCCTCATCTCGGAAGCACTTGACGATTTGGAAGTAGCGGTCCATGCCTGCCACCATGAGTAGTTGTTTGTACATTTGTGGACTTTCGGGCAGGGCGAAGAATTTTCCTGGGTTGGCTCTGCTTGCCACCTTGAACACTCTGGCGCCGCCAGGCGTGTGCTTGACAAAAAAAGGAGTCTCTATCTCCATGAAGTTATGCTGGCAGAGATATTCTCTTACTGCCTGGCTAGACGCGTGACGGATTTGCATGTTACGCAGCATGGTCGGTCTTCGCAGGTCTAGATAGCGGTACTTCAAGCGTAGTTCTTCGCTTGCCACGGTTCTGTCATCGATGTCTATCTTTGGCGTGATGCTTTCTGCTAGCACTTCTGCTTTTGTGATAAGAACTTCGACCTGGCCGGTCGTGATCTCTTTGTTTTCCATGCCTTTTGGTCTTGCACGGACCTTGCCGGTTACTCTGAGAACGAACTCTCTTCCCCAGTGTTCTGCCGCTTTGTGGGCCTCTTTGCTTTGGACAGGATCGAAAACTATCTGGGTGAGACCGTACCGGTCTCTGAGGTCTATGAAGATAACGCCACCATGATCTCTTCTCGAGTGCAGCCAGCCGCAGAGAGTTATTTCCTTGTCGACTTCTTTCTCTGTTAGCTCGCCACACGTATGCGTTCTCATGGCAGATGGCAACTAGTTGTGTTTTATAAAGGCTACCCTAAGGTCTGTGTTTCAATTCCACATCGACGAGGACGTTTTCTAGTCGTTCTAGTCGGTACTTGATGCTGTCGAATTTTCTTCGGACGTTGCCGTTGCGCAAGTCAAAGAGTTGTAGGTCGTCATGGACGTTTTGGATGAAGGCGAAAATGTTTTTGACGCTGTCAAAATCTTTTTTCAAGGCAGCGTTCATGGCTTTTCTTGTTAGCTCTCCGACGCAGTCACACACGCCTCCAAGATAGGTTTCCACGTCTACCCCTAGATCTTGAAAGGCGGGCATGTCTGGGTATGCTTGGAAGCAGGCGGCTTCAACAAACTCTTCTTCTGCCTCGTGGACTATGGGGACTAGTTTTGGATGGTTGTTAGCGAGTTTTTGTGCCTTAGCTAAGGCAGCTTTTGCCTCATCAAGACTTGCCTCGCCTCGATGCATGGCGTAGATGGCCTTTTTTGCCTCTTTCAACGCGATTCTGGATTGTGCGATGACCTGTTCGCGGGTTGCGTCAAACGCTTCTAGGGCCTCTTTTGCTTGCTCTAAACTCTTGTGCATAGCCCCAAAATAAGAGTGTCCGTTAAAAAGCTTTATATAATGGAACCGCTGGCTTCAGTCTTAATGGCCCCAACAGTGTTAGGTAACGTTGTCGCGTTTTTTGATCGCCTAGGCGTTTATGATGTCGTTCTACCTTTCTTGTTAGTCTTCACAGTGGTGTATGGCATCTTGGAACGAAGCAAGGTGTTTGGCACCCAGGGTGGCAATGACGGAGAGGAGGGTAGCACGAAGAAGAACCTAAACGCCATGGTGGCCTTTGTTATAGGCTTCTTAGTCGTTGCTAGTAGCAAGATTGTTGAGGCAGTCTCTAGAGTTAGTTCACAGATGGTCATTCTTCTCCTGTTGGGTATGTTTTTCATCATGGCAGTAGGGTTTTTTTACAAGAAGGAAGAGTGGGAAAAGCACGACTTGGGATGGCCCAAGCACGCCTTCATCGCCCTCATGTTTGTCAGTCTTATCGCCATCTTTTTGGGAGCCATAAGACTGGACAGCGGTCAGACCTGGTTGGAGTTTACCTGGAACTGGCTGGCATACTATTGGGATAGCGCAGCTATCGCGAGTATTATCTTAATAATCGGAATCATTATATTCATGAAGTATATCACAAACGAAGAAACGAGTAGCTCGAACGGGAATTAACAATGCCACAAGCACCTCTAGCATGGTTGGCCAGCGCAGGAGTCCTAGACTTGTTCCTGCCGTTGTTAGTCTTCTTTGCGGTGTTGTTTGCGTTGTTGCAAACCACAGGCATGTTCGAGCGAAAGCTCAACGCAGTTATTGCCTTAGCGATTAGCTTGCTTATCGTGCTTCCGCACACTGCAGGTAGCTATCCTCCAGGCTCAGATCCGGTGCTTATACTGAATAAGATCTTGCCAGGAGCAGGCGTGCTCACCATTGTTATCCTACTTGCATTGATGCTCCTAGGATTGACAGGTTTCCAAATTTTCTCTCCTGGCTCTGGCGTTGTAGGTCTCATCGGCATTGTTGCTCTGGCACTAGTAGTTTTGAACGCAGTGCTTACTGACAAGGTTGGTCTCAAATTCCTCAACGACCCCACCTTACAAAGCGCGATCATAGTGATACTTGTATTCGGGCTAGTAGTATGGTTTGTGATGGGTGATGACCGGCCACAAGAGCAGCAGAGAAGCTTTGCCAACTGGCTCCAAGACTTTGCTTCAACAGCACGCGTGGCACCTGACGGGAGAAACCGATAATGCCTTACGGACAACAAGACGGGTTTGTAGGGGCCGCAAAACTAATGGAGAGTAGCGGCTTCATGGACCTCATCGTACCTTTCTTGCTTTTCTTTGCTGTCTTCTTTGCCATACTACAAAAAGTGGCGTTGTTCAAGAAGGCCGACAACACTCCTGACCGAAAACTAAACACGATTATCGCGCTAGCCCTAGGCTTGGCCATCGTCGTGCCACACGCTGCAGGCGTCATGCCCTCACAGTACGATCCAGTATTGATCTTACAAGGTATTCTTCCTAGCTCAGGCATAGTTGTCATCGTCGCACTCTTCGCAGTCATGCTCTTAGGTTTTGCTGGCGGCGGCCAAGTACCCAACTTCCTTACCGGATTGGTAGGCATTGGCAGCGTGCTTGCATTATTACTCATCGCCCTGTACGCCATCTGGCCAAGAACGCCACAGCTAGCATTCTTGGGCAATCCAGTCACGCAATCTGCGCTGATCATCATCGCAGTCATGGGCTTGGTGATATGGTTTGTCGTGGGCTCTGATGAAAGGACTGACACCGGCACTAGAATGCGCAACTGGTTTGAACAGTGGCCACGTGGTGGCGGAGGCGGTGGCGGCGCAGGTGAAGGCGCAGGCGGTGAATAGCCATGGCCACGCTCCTTGACATCGGACTCTTGAAAGGCTTGTCAGGTATCTTTCCACTACTCCTCATCTTTGCCATCATGTATGCCGTGCTCACACGGCTGGACTTTTTCAAAGAAAAGCAATTGTTGGCGGCAATCATTAGCATCGTGCTAGCATTTACTGGCTTATTCAGCCCCATAGTGGCGAAAACCATACTGCGTGCCTCGCCTTTCTTTGTGTTGCTGTTCATTTTTGCCATGTTTGCCATCATGGTGTACGCTTCGTTTGGCATCTCGCAATCCTCCATCATCGACACGGTGACCGGAGATAAGTGGGGGAGCACGTTTGGCCTGTGGATGCTCGCGCTCATACTCATCATCAGCATTGGCAGTTTTAGCTCGGTGCTCTCAGAAGAGCAGGGTTTCTTAGAACTTACCGAGGGTAATCAAACCATCAGTGCTGGCGCTCCAGGATCAGAGCAGGCAGGATTCTTCAACGTCATCTCGCACCCAAAAGTGTTAGGAATGATTTTGGTACTGCTCACCGCAACGTTCACGGTTAAGTACCTGACAGATACATCATAGCTATTTTTTCTTTGGCTTTTCTTTGCTATCTTTCGTTCGCTTGGTGATTCTGCTTAGCTCTTGGACGTTGGTGCTTAGTTCAGGTAACACCTTCTTGAACACCTGTTCCATGGCTTTGATCTCCACGCCCACGTCCAGAAGGTTACGATCGTACTCACCGATCTTGGAGACGATTGCTTTGTGTAGGTTTTCTAGGTCTGCTTTTAGGTCTTGGACGTTGGTCTCGATTTTTGTCGCGCGAGCCTCTGCCTTGTCTCGCCACTCATTACCCTTGGCAAGCTCTTTTTGCATGTCTTTCCACTTTTCTTCAACGATGCGCTCTACTGCTTCCTGGACATTGGGTTGTTCGGGTGCTGCTGCTCCAGGTGCGGGTGCCACAGGTTCTGGCCCTCCTGCCTGGCGAGATTGTACTATTGCGTCATAGATCTGGGTTTGGTCAAATCCTTTCTTGGTTAATTCTTGGACGATCTCTTGGTCAGACTTTTTTTGTCCTTCTAGCTCTTTGACTAAGTCAAGGGGAGAGTTGCCAGGTGGTGGCGGAGGCGCACCAGGTACTGCAGGCGGCGCTCCAGCAGGAGGCATTCCAGGCGGTGCAGGTACTGCACCAGGCATGGGTGGCGCTCCGGGCATTGGTGGAGCTCCAGGCATAGGTGGCGCAGGAACAGGCACCTCGGGTTTCTTCTTCTTTAACGCGTCTAGCAGTCCCATTCTGCGTTTTGGCAGGTCTAAACGTATTTAAATGTTCTCTTCCGGTTCAGACTTACCCAGCTCATCACGTACGTACTCTCCAATCTTGTCTACGGTGACAAATTTTACAGGGTTGAAGTATTCCATGTATTTCTTGACCAAATCCACGTCTTCCTTTTTCGGGGTGAGCTGGAGTTCTTTGATGATGGTGACTATCCTGTCCTCTATGTTTCTCATGGACTGTTTCATCTCTGTGATCTCGTCCATGATCATCTTGAAATCACCCGCACTCTTCTTGGCGTGCTTCAAGGAGTTTGTTTCTACCAGCGTAACCTTTCTCCTGATCTCCATCATGCGCTCTTCCGAAAGCCTAATCCTTGCATTCATAGAATTAATCACTTCTTGCGTGTTCACGGTCTCAGGAGGCTTAACCTCCTCTTTCTTGGCCATAGGGGAAGAAAAACTCCCCTCTTTAAAATACTTTATTTCGCGTAACGCTTAAATAAAGGAACGTCTGCCCTTTAAAAGAGGGGTATGGCATCCGCGGACCAGTACGAAATAGTCAAAGAGGGGGAAGAGATAGTTCTCAAGGTAGATGCCGCGAAATTTACCTTCTTCCCTAGTGTTGAGGACGAGGAAAGAGCGATGGCGTTGATCGTGGACATGCTCTCTGAGGCAGGCACGGTGACCAAGATCATTATCTCACAACAGCGCGATTACGAGTACGATTTTGAGCAGACCACGATGTTGTCTGAGCTTGCGGTTATCTGGAGAAATCTCAAGCAAAAAAAGTTTGCCCAGCTATCCCCAGAATTTTTGCGATTCATGGATGCAAGACTGATAAAGTACAAGCACATCGTCCATGACCGGCTCAAAGCGGACCCTATAGGCGCGTATGTAGAGTTAGTACGCTTTATCAGGAATGAAAAGGCCATCTCTGAGGCAGGCCTGCCCACGAACGTCCAACCGTACCATGACAAGTTCATGTCTTTTGTCAAGGACACCCTAGAGCAGGTAGAGGCCCTACGAATCATCCGTTCGGCAAGGGAAGACATCGCTGGCTTCCACGCAGGAGACAGAGAAGCCTATCGAAAGCTGTTCTCCCCCATCATCAGACCAGACTTCATGTACACCAAGCTCATGTCTTTGTATCCTCCTGAGGCAGACGAGATCGGAAACTACCAGATAGGCCAGACAGACGTCGCCATCTTCCAGATGCCGGACTCGGTAAAATATCTCTACCACATCATGCCCCCCGAATTCAAGCTAAGCGAAGAGATCTATTCATTGCTCGATGCAGCAAGAAAGATACTTTCTGAACACAAGCCAACCAAGAACGAGTTTGTGGACCCAGAACGCATCAGACACGTCTTCACCAACATAGGCATGGACCTGTTAGACGAGCTGTCAGGCTACAAAGGCATCCAACTAACAACCAAACAAAAAACAGATCTCGCAGAAATCCTGTGCAGGTACACCATCGGTTTCGGCCTCATAGAAGTGCTATTAGAAGACGAAGACGTCCAGGACATCAGCATCAACTCACCCATGGGAAGAACGCCCATGTTCATCGTGCATGGCGAGTTCGGAGACTGCATGACCAACATCATTCCCACCCATCCAGAGGCAGAAAGCTGGGCAGGAAAACTACGATTGATGTCCGGACGCCCCCTAGACGAGGCCAACCCCATCCTGGATACAGAAATAGAAACACCCAAAGCAAGAACAAGAGTGTCAGCCATCTCCACCCCTCTAAACCCGTCAGGGCTAGCATTCTCCTTCCGAAGACACAGAGACAAGCCCTGGACCTTCCCCCTATTCGTGAAGTCAGGCATGGTCACGCCCATGGCGGCAGGCCTGATGAGCTTCCTCATTGACGGCAGCAGAACCATGTTGGTGGCGGGAACGCGAAGCAGTGGAAAGACTAGCTTGCTAGGCTGTGTCATGACAGAACTCATGCGAAGAGCGCGAGTGATCACGATAGAAGACACACTAGAACTACCCACCACCCCCCTACGCAGGCTAGGGTACAACATCCAAGCCATGAAAGTGGCCAGCTCACTAACCAAAGGAACCCAAGAGGTGAGTGCCGAGGAAGGCATTCGTACCACGCTAAGATTAGGAGACAGCGCCCTGTTCGTGGGAGAGGTCCGTTCCACAGAGGCACGAGCGCTGTACGAATCCATGAGAGTCGGAGCGCTGGCCAACGTCGTGGCAGGAACCATCCATGGTGACAGCCCATACGGCGTGTATGACAGAGTCGTGAATGACTTGGAGGTTCCCAAAACAAGCTTCAAGGCAACAGACATCGTGGTTGTGGCAAACCCCATCCGAAGCCCAGACGGCATCCACCGATTCAGAAGAGTGACCCAGATCACAGAGGTGCGGAAGGACTGGGAGGACGACCCACTACGCGAGAACGGATTTGTTGATTTAATGAAATACAACGCAGAGACAGACCAGCTAGAACCCTCAGAAGAGTTGCTGTCTGGAAATTCTGAAGTGTTGAAAAGCATCGCAGCCAACGTCAAAGAATGGGCAGGCAACTGGGAGGCAGTATGGGAGAACATCCAGCTCCGAGCAGACGTAAAGAAAGCTCTCGTGGACATAGCAGAGGCAGAAAAAGATCCTGAATTGTTAGAGGCCGAGTTCAGCATCCTATGCAACGACGTCTTCCACAACATCTGCGAAAGCGTCCGCGACCAGGTGGGCTACCAAAAACCTGACCGCATCCTCTTCGAGTGGACAGAATGGCTAAAACGCGCGGTAAAGAGGCGAAAAGATGGACTTTGATACCAAAAAACTCGTCGACAAGTACAAAAAAAAGCTTGAGGCAGAGATCGCCGGTGATGATAGCAACAGCAGAGAGTACCAACTCTTCAAAGTACAATTCCAAAAAAAACTCCCCTCAAAGTATGAAAAACTAGCCATGTGGGTAGGCAGCAAGGTCCAGCCAAAAGTTCCCAAGGCCAAAGCAGACGCCCTACAAGAAAGCATAGACTTTGCAAAGCTAGCCATAACCCCTGCAGACGCCATAGCCACCTCCTACGTAATTCCCATGGGCATCATAATCATCGGCATGCTCATCTCCGTGCTGATATTCAGCAGCATGTTCATGGCCATGTTTAGCTTCATGTTCGGCGTTGCCTTCATCGTCATACTAGGATACTATCCGCACTTCTTAGCAAACAACGAAAGGATGGCGGCTAGCAACCAGATGGTGCTGTGCATCTTCTACGTCGTCACGTACATGCGCCACACCTCCAACCTCGAAAGAGGCGTTACGTTCGCCGCCGCCCACCTCGCACCCCCTCTTTCTGAAGACATGAAAAAAGTTTTGTGGGACGTCCAAACAAACAAGTTTGAGAACGTCAAGATGAGTCTGGATAACTATCTCAAAAAGTGGGCAAAGTACAACAAAGAATTTGTGGAAAGCTTCAACCTCATCCAGAGCAGCCTCCTAGAAAACAATGAAGAGCGAAGGATAGGCATGCTCGAAAAGGCCCTGGACAACATCCTCGAGCAGACCTACGAAAAGATGCTACACTTTGCCCAGAGCCTGAAAGGACCCATCACACTCTTGCACATGATGGGAATAATCCTTCCCATCCTCGGCATGGTCATGCTGCCCATGATGGTGAGCTTCGTGGAGAGCGTACGTTGGTGGCACATCGCCCTGGTGTACAACATGGGCTTCCCCATGTTCGTGTTCATATTTGGCAAGAAAATCCTGGCCTCCCGTCCCTCAGGATACGGAGCGGCAGACCAAGGAAACGAGACAGCAAGAGAAAAACTCACGTTCAAACTGGGCCCCAAAGAGTTCAGCATCAATCCCATACCCCTCTGTGTGGTCATTGGTGTCTTTGTGGGCCTGGTGGCTTTAATTCCTGTAGCAGCAGACGCCTTCATCCAGTGCGAAGCCGTCGACAAAACCGTGGTGTGCACAGACATCAACCTACCGGCAGGGCTGAAGTTCTTTGGCTATCGTGCATCCGCATCAGACGACACCATGATCATAGGACCGTTTGGTCTGGGCGCCAGTCTATTGAGCGGAGCCGTTCCCCTAGCGTTTGCGCTAAGCATCGGACTATTCTATTACATACGAAGTAAAAAAGTTCTTCAGTTGCGAGAGCGAACCAAAAAGTTAGAATCCGAGTTTACCACCGCGCTCTTCCAGTTCGGCAACAGACTCGGAGACGGTATTCCCGCAGAGATAGCGTTTGAGAAGGCCGCAGAGCAAATGCGAGGCACCCAGTCCGGGCAGTTCTTCCAACTAGTAAACGTCAACATACGGCAGCTAGGCATGGGCGTCGACCAAGCGTTGTTTGATCCAAAGCGCGGGGCGGTGTTGAGCTATCCTAGCTCGTTCGTCCAGAGCAGCATGAAGATCCTTTCTGAAAGTATCAAGAAAGGGCCAGCCATCGCAGCTAACGCCATCCTTAACATTAGCAGGTACATCAAAGAAATCAAAAAAGTGAATGAAAGACTGAAGGACCTGATGGCAGAAATCATCGCAGACATGAAAAACCAGATCTCTTTCTTGACGCCAGCCATCGCAAGCATAGTTATCGCAATAACCGCCATGATCTCAAGCATTCTTGGCGAGTTAAGCAACAAGCTAAAAAATATAGACTTAGATGATGGTACTGGTGGCGGAGGCATGGGGGGCAACGTCGGCGGCATTCTTTCCTTATTTGGGGATGGCATTCCTACGTATTACTTCCAGATCGTCATTGGCACGTACGTCTTCCAGATCGTCTACCTCCTGACCATCATTTCTAACAGCATCGAGAACGGCAACGACGTGCTCCAAGAGGAATACCTCTTAGGCAACAACCTCATCCGCAGCACCATCCTCTACGTTGTTGCATCCTCTGTCCTAATCGTGTTGTTTAGCGTGATTGCAGGCACGATTGTTAACCGAATTAAGTGAAGTTTTTAAGGTGAGCATGCCCACACCTAGCCATGACTGTTAAAAGCCTAAAAATCAGTATGGAAGCACTGCTAAAACTGGCAGAACAGGAGCAATGGAAGGACGTGAACGCCGTGCTTTTGGAAGGTGTTGAAGATGAACATTTCACATGGGCCACCAAAACCGGACTGTACTCTGCTGACGGAGACGAGCGCCATCTCGCAGCGAGAATCATGGAACAAGCCCAAGACCTCACCGGTGACTCTACAAACGCCATTGTCAGACTAGACGCCATGACTACGACCGAGCCAAACTATCACGCAAAGTTCTATGCCGCGTGCGCCTGCGCCAAAAATGGAAGAGGAACCAACGCGGTAAGGCAAATTATCGAGAAAGGACTCGAAGAGCCTAGCGTATGTACTGTTGCCCAAAAGTATATGACGCAGCTTGCATAAAACGTTCAGCACCGCATATCTCTTGCACGATCCAGAAAACTTTCCGGGAAATCCGGAAGAAGCCACTGGACATTCCGGAAGATTTCCGTGACTAAAATGAGCCACTGGACACGGACGCGTAGCGCATATAAGGGATGGAATTCTTGTTAAAGCATGTTTGATCTCAAGCGTGTTACGCTTAGCCATAATGATAGATTATATGGATTGCGCCTGCCTCAATCCCCCAGTGAAGAGTTATGTGAGTTCTTGGGGATTCTTGCGGGGGATGGCTCGGTTAGAAAATACTACAATGGCGGAAGCACCGGAAGAGAGGTTAGTGTGTGCGGACACTTGCACGATGACCGAGAGTATCTCACGTATGTAAGTAAACTTTTCACCAGACTGTTCGGGCTAGTTCCACTACGGTACGAAGCCAGGGAAACCAAAACCGGAATCATCCGCAAGGGATCAAGAGGACTCTATCAGTTTCTCCTGGCGATTGGGTTTGCCAAAAATAACTGTATAATATCTGTCCCATCTTGGGTGTGGGATCACGAAGACTGGCGCATCAGTTTTCTTAGAGGAATATTTGACACAGACGGTAGTGTCGCCTTGAAGAAAAATCATGGGAAGTACAAGTATTATCCTGTGGTTAACATCACCCTAAAAGATATAGATCTCGTCAAAAAACTACACCAACTTTGCGTTCACACCCATATTGCCTCCTCGTGCTTCAAGGAAAGAACCCTAGACCGCAGAAACGGCAACATCTATCACCGCAGGAAATTGCAGATTAGCGGATATGCTAATGTAGGAAAGTGGATGCGCTTAGTGGGCAGCAACAACCCCAAACACATAAGAAAATGGCATCTCGCTTTGAAAAAAGAAAAAAGATGGGACGAGGGAGATTTGAATTCGGGCGGCCTCTCGACCGGCTCCCGACACCACGATGGCTAAGTGGTGATTCGGATTCACCACGCTTCAGTCGTGTGCTCTCCCAGACTGAGCTACCGTCCCATCATAAGAAATAACACATTAGCTACTTTATAAACCTTTACACCAGCTTAGAAATAATAAAAAGAAGAAAAAAGAATTATTCTTCGTCTGCAGGTTTTTCGGCTGCGTCTTCGGCAGGTGCATCCGCTGGAGCGTCGCCACCCTCGCCTTCGATTTCTAGCTTGCCGAACTTGCCTGTGGTAAGCTGGCTTTCGCCTCTGAACTCGTTGCAGTAGCCGTTGGTTAGCTTGATCTTCATGCCGGCCTTGACCTTGTCTATGTCGTCATTCCATAGCGTGAGTTTGATCTCACCAGAGTCGTCCTTTACGGTCGCGTTACATACTCTTCCTTGCTTTCCGAACTTTTCGAACGATCTTGGTTCGTCGAGTGATACTACTTCCACTTCTACATCTATGTTGCCTTGTCCTGGTTGTACTTCGCTTATTTTCATTTTTTACTTGTTACCTCTTCTAAGGCATTGTTCGACCTTACTTTTTAAAGCTGATGTTTTTACGCGCTCCTGTTTTGTGGTATCTCTGTCTCTTAAAGTGACGTCTCCACCCTCTAAACTGTCAAAATCGATGGTTATGCATAAGGGAGTTCCTATTTCGTCCTGTCTAGCATATCGTTTACCAATGCTTCCAGACTCGTCATAGAACACGTTGTAGTCTTTTTTCAAATCCTCATACACTTCTTTGGCCTTGTCTACGAGCTCTTTTCGGTTTTTTAGTAATGGGAATATTGCTGCTTTGTAGGGTGCTAGCTTGGGGTGGAGGTGCAGGACGACGTTCTCTCGTTTGTGGTCAAACTCGTACGCGTCAAACAAGAACACTAGCAACGCTCTTCCGACTCCTTGTGAGGGCTCGCACACCACGTGTGGGACAAACTTTTCTTTGGATTCCTCATCAAACAGGGTTAGTTCTTTTCCTGAGTGCTTGATGTGTTGTTGCAGGTCGAAATCTTGGCGATTGGCAACTCCTTGTAGTTCTTTGTAGCCAAAGGGAAACTTGTACTCTACATCCCAGGTGTCTTTTGCGTAGTGTGATAGCTCTGTCTTGACGTGTTGCCTGCAACGGAAGTTCTCTCTTTTTGCGCCATTAGCAACGAACCATCGGATGATCGTGGCGAGCCAGTAGGAATGCCAGGGCATGAGTACTTTTTTTGTTACCGCTTCTTTGGCAGTCATTGTTTGTGCTTCACCATCTTTCTTTTGGTCGTCTTGGGTGTACAGCACTAGTTTGTCCTTTGCTACCTCATCTAAGAAGGGGCATTCTGCCTCTTGTTTTGGGTGGATGAAGTACTCGATTTCCATCTGCTCGAATTCTCTGCAGCGAAAAAGGAAGTTTCTTGGTGCTATTTCGTTTCTGAACACTTTTCCTATCTGTGCTATTCCAAATGGCGTTTTGACTCTGCTCGTGTCGGCTACGCCTTTGAAGTTGGTGAAGATGATTTGTGCTGTTTCTGGTCGCAGGAACCCTTGGTTTTCGGGGGATTTGTCTCCAATGTAGGTCTCAAACATTAGGTTGAAGGGCGTGCACTGTCCTAGCTCCCCTCCGCATTTCTTGCAGCGGATGTTGTTTTTCTTTATGTGCTTGTCTAGTTCTTTTGCGGTCATGCCGTCTGTGCGTATGCCTGCCGAGTCTTCCACTAGGTGGTCTGCGCGGTGTTTTTCTTTGCATTGTGTGCAGCCTACTAATATGTCGTCGAAATTCTCGGTATGCCCGCTCGCCTCCCAGACTGCTCTAGGGTTAACAATAGAACCATCAACTCCTACCATGTCTTCTCGGTCTTGGACGAAATACTTCCACCAGCTTTGTTTGAGGTTGTTGGCTAGCTCGACGCCTGCCGGTCCGTAGTCCCAGCTACCCGCCATGCCGCCGTAGATCTCCACGCTAGGAAACACCAAGCCTTTTCGCTTGCAAAAGCTCGCCATTTCGTCTATCGTTATGGTCATGAGGTTTGCGGTGGAACTTGCGTATTTAAGCCTTTGCTAGCCACGCTGCGTGGTCGTCTTCGAGTTCTAACGCCTCTACCACGTGGGGGATGAGCTTTTTTTGTTTGGCGATATGGATAAGGTAGGGTGCTTCTTTTTTTGCTTTTGCCACAGAACAGTGCATGTGCGCTGCCATCTTGGTGAGGATTGCGTCCCTTTTTGCGTACTTCATCTTGTTGATCCACATGCTGAGCAAGCGTCCGGGTTGTTTGTACCTGCCGTAATCTTTAGGACCCGTTTTTGCAGCACTAACCCCTGTGGTGATGAGCTCAACGATGTAAGCAAGGAATCGCCAGTGTTGCATTCTTCGGATACGGCCGTTGTACACGTCTGCCCTGCTGAGGCACTCGTAGGCTGCTGCCTTCTCGGTTATGGAGTATTGTGCAGGCATGTTCTCATCGATCCATAGCAACCACTCATCAGGCATCTCGTTTGTTTTGTCAAACGCTTGTTTGGCTTGTGAGGGTTTTCCTTGGAACAAGGTTGCCAGGGCTTCGTTAAAATTGCTTTCCTTGTCGCGAGCGTCCAACCCTTGCAGCCTCTCACCGCTTACTTCAGCAAGGCTGGCTAAATCTTGCAGTGCTGCTCTGAGATCACCGCAGCTCGTCCTTGCTAGCGTGTGCAGCGCTGTCTCGTCGTGGTGGATGCCGTGCTTTTGGCATATGCCTTTGAGCACGGCTTGGATGCTCGTGGTGGGTATTTCTTTGTACTCGATCATCAGACTCTTGCTTCGCAAGCTTTTGAGTTTTTTGTCAAAGGCCTTGTTTGCCGTCATGATGATGGGGTGGGGGGTCTGTGTGATTATCTTTGCTAGTGCCTGTACTCCACCTCGGTCTGCGTTGCCGGCGATGCCATCCACCTCATCAATGAGTAATAGTTTGCTGCTTGCCACCAAACTTTGTTGGAACGCTGCCTGGCCCACGACCTCTTGTATCTGTGCCTTGTTCCTCACGTCAGAGCTGTTGACCTCGATGACCTCATAGCCCAGCTCGTTTGCTAAGGCGTAGACAGAGCTTGTTTTGCCAGTACCTGCCGGACCGTGCAACAGGCAAGCTCGCTTCTTTTGCTTTTCATACGTCCCTAGAAACTCTCGCAACATCTTTATGGAAAACGGTTGTGGGATGTCCTCAACTCTTTCGGGTTTCCACTCATCCAAATGGGATTGCATCGGTTGATCATGGTTTCTATCTATTAAAAGGTTCACAAACGTTTATAAGGATCTCACCAATGGCAAAAGCATGCCGGCATTCCATTTATACTTACATTGTCTTGGCCTCCAGGTAGGTAACGGAGCGCTAGTTGCAGATCCTGCGGAGGATGCTGCCACACTAAATTCGTTCGCGGAGTGGAGCCCACAAGCTGCGCAATTCGCTAAGGATATGCATGCAGACATGCAAGCTAGCTTAGAACCTGGTGAAGAGGATTTTATAGTGCAAGCGAAGCCAGAGTGTACCACCAAAAAAGCACTGCATCGGCATGCACATCATTACTTCCTTCTACGCGGCTTTAACCAAGATGACTCATTCGCAAACCCCACGTACCGAAAAGGAGATACCTACTGGGGCGTGTACATAACTGAAGGGCAAGCCATACATAAAGACGGAAGTCGAGCAAGTTTTGTCAACGTACACAGACTCGGATGACCAAACGTTTATAAGCAATCTTTCTTCCGAACTACCATGCCTATCGAGGATAAACGGTGGACCAAAGAAAAGGAAGAGGCCCTGACAAAGCAGTGGCGGACTAGTCCCTTTCCTTTTGACAAGAAAAACAAGGGACCTCTGTTCTCAGTAGACACGCCACCACCGTACGTGAACTCCCCAGTCCACATGGGGCACGTCACAACATACATCATCNTGGACATGATTGCAAGGTTTAAGCGCATGACAGGCCATAACGTTCTCTTCCCACTAGGACTGGACAGAAACGGCCTGCCAATAGAGGTTGCAGCAGAAAAGCAGTTCAAGAAAAAACTAACCGACGTGCCAAGAGAAGAGGCCATCGAGATGTGCAAAAAGATCTTAGAAGCCTCAAGCCTGGCCAGCGTGGACTCCTTTGCACGCTCAGGAATAAGCTTCAACAGCTGGAAGATAGGTACGAATCCCGGAGAGATCTACCTAACAGACAGCGAAGACTATCGAACGCTAACCCAATCCACCTTCATTGACATGTGGCACAAAGGCCTAATCTATGAAGACGTGAGAACGAACAACTACTGTCCTGGCTGCCAGACCACCATTGCGGACAGCGAGATAGAATACGAAGACAAGCCCACGCTATTCACAGACATCCAATGGGAGACAGAGACAGGAGAAAAGATAGTCATCGGCACGACACGGCCAGAACTCTTGTGTAGCTGCGAGGCAGTACTCTTCAATCCGAACGACCAAAGATACAAGCACCTAGAGGGCAAGAGCGCCATCATCCCTCTCTACGGCAGAAAAGTCAAGATAATAGCCCACCCTCTTGCAGAGATGGACAAAGGAACCGGACTCGTCATGATGTGCGCTTTCGGAGACTACACAGACATCCGATTCTTCAGAGAACAAAAACTCACGCCAAAGATTTCTATCAACAAGGACGGAACGCTAAACCGGCACGCAGGAAAGTATGAAGGTAAGAAAATCAAGGAAGGCAGGAAAGCAATACTAGAAGACCTGAAACAAGCCGGGCTCGTCGTGGAAGAACGCCAGATCCAACACCGCACGCCTGTCTGCGAAAGATCCAAAGACGACGTCGAGTTCATAGAACTACCCGAATTCTACGTCAAGCAACTAGAGTTCAAAGACACCCTCAGGGGCATTGCAGAAAGCATCAGCGTGTATGCAGAACCCTCAAGACAGATATTGTTAGACTGGATAGACAGCATTGCTATTGACTGGCCCATCTCCAGAAGAAGATTCTACGCAACAGAAGTCCCGGTATGGCACTGCCAGGCATGCAACGAGATTGTCGTGCCAGAAAAGGGCAAGTACTACCAGCCCTGGAAGCAAAAAAGTCCTGTGCCCTGTCCCAAATGCCAAAGTTTTGACCTGAAAGGGGAAGAAAGAGTGTTTGACACGTGGTTTGACAGCAGCATCAGCCCCCTGTACATCCTGCAATACAGCAAGGACGACAGGTTCTTCAGAAACAACCTGCCCTGCAGTCTACGACCGCAAGGTAAGGAGATCGTGCGCACCTGGCTGTACTACACACTGCTAAAATGCTTCCACCTAACAAATAAAGAAATCTTCAAGGATGTCTGGATCCATTACCACGTCGTTGACGACAAAGGGAAGAAGATGAGCAAGAGTGTTGGCAATATTATCGACCCACAAAAAGTGTTGGACGATCATGGGGCAGAAAGTCTACGCCTGTGGGCGGCAACAGAAGGAGACCTAAGTAAAGGAGACATTAGATGTTCGGACGAACGCATTAAGGGGGCAGGCAAGACCCTGACCAAGCTGTGGAACGTGGCGCGCTTTGTTAGTTCCTTCCCAGAAGGTAAAGAAGGAAGTCTTACACCTTTAGACGAATGGATTCTTGACGAGGTCAACAAGCTCATAATCCTGGCGAACGAAAAATACGCACATTACGACTTTTTCACGCCTGCCATCGCCATCAGACATTTTGTGTGGGAAACCTTTGCATCACACTATCTTGAGCTAGCAAAAAACCGGGCGTACAACAACGAGGACTTGTACACTGACGAGGAGGCAAACTCGGCAAGGTACACCCTCCACACAGTGCTTGCGCGACTGTCAAGATTGCTAGCACCCATCCTGCCCATGGTGACGCATGAGATTGTCAAGGCGAACGAAAACAAAGATGTCCACAAAGAGGACTTTCCAAAAGTAGAGCAAGCCTATCAACCTAGCTTCACCACCAAAGAACTCATGGAAACGAATGGCGCCATCTGGAAGGCCAAACAAGACAAGGGAATATCCCTAAAAGCAGAAGTTAAGAAAGCAACCCTGCCAAAAAGCTTGCAAGTCGCTGAGAAAGACATCAAGCACACCCACAACATCGGCGAGATAACGTATGGAGATGCGTTTTCGATAGAACTATGAATCCTATGGACATTATTGAGAAGTACTACGACAAGAATAGTAGGGCTTACGAAATTCTCGTCCAGCACGTGCTCGCGGTGACCAAAAAAGCTCTTGAGATTGCAGAGGGCGTGCCCGAACTGAAACCAGACCTACAATTCATTGAGGAGGCAGCCATGCTGCACGATATTGGCGTTTTCAAGACAGACGAACCAACCATTGACTGCCACGGCACAGAAAAGTACATCAGGCACGGCGTGCTTGGTCGTGAAATCCTAGAAAAAGAAGAGCTGCCAAANCACGCACCTATCTGCGAACGTCATACAGGGGTTGGCATTAGCAAGGAGCAGATCGAACGAGAAAACTTACCGTTGCCCGCACGAGACATGATCCNCCTAACGGTTGAGGAAGAGATCATCGCGCTTGCAGACAGTTTTTTCTCAAAAAACGCCGAAGATCTCACCAAAGAGAAGGACCTAGAAACCATTCGTAAGGGACTGGCAAAGTTTGGCCAAGAAAAGGTAGAAAAGTTTGACTCTTGGTGCAAGAAATATAAGATTTAAGCGTTGCCTTCGGGTTCGTTGAGGATCAGCCCTAGATCCTCTTCGTCGGCAAAAGAGCATCCGCCGTTATTAACCAGGCGCAGGTATGTTTTCACGCGGCTGAACTGCTCTGTGGTTAAGGCAGGGTGTGAGGCATTGCATCGTGTGAGTGATTCAAGGGCGGCTCTAACGTGATGACCCCCACCTGGTTTGTAAGGAATGCTATGGAGCGAGCGTTCACCGAAGTATATCTGTAATAGTGGCTGTCCAGATGTACGGTCTATCTGACCTGTTATATGTATTGTTCCTACACTCACGAGGAGTAATGATGGCGGCTGACTTATAAGTTTTACGCAGAAAACACTATAATTTCTTGGCTACCGCACCGTCGGGGGTGTCGTCGATTTCGTACCCCAAATCGTGCACTTTTTCGCGGATCTCGTCTGCTTTTTTGAAGTCTTTTGCCTTCCTTGCTGCCTCTCTTGCTTCGATCAAGCTAGCAACTTTTGCTGGCACGGTGTCGTGCTTGAAATCCTTGATGCCCAGTCCGAGGACCTTGTCGAAGTGTACTGCGAGGCTATAACGTTGGGCCGGGCTGAGCCTCTCGTTTCTTAGAACGTTCCAGAGCACTGCTAGCGCTTTTGGCGTGTTCAGGTCGTCCTCGATGGTTTTTTCGAACTGCTTGACGTACTTGTCTGGCAGTTTTGCCTTTTTTGGGTCTAGCTGGAGGATGACTTCTTTCAATCGTGCATACGTGTTTGCCGCTCCGTCTAGCGCGGATAGACTAAACGTGAGCTTTTTCCGGTAGTGTGCCGTCAGGCATAGGTAGCGGTAGGCTAGTGGGTCATACCCCTTGTCTGTTAGCGTTCTGAGCGTGATAAAATTTCCTAGTGACTTGCTCATCTTTGCGTCTTTTTCTAGCACTAGGAACTCTCCGTGCAGCCAGTAGTTGACCCATGGAGACTTGCCATTGGCGGTTTCTGACTGTGCTATCTCGTTGCTGTGGTGGACTGGGATGTGGTCTATGCCTCCAGTATGAATGTCAAACTGTTTTCCTAGGTATTTTGTGGCCATGGCGCTGCACTCGATGTGCCAGCCAGGGAAGCCTCTTCCCCATGGACTTTCCCATTCCATCTCTCGCTTTTCTCCAGGTGGTGCGAACTTCCACAGGGCAAAATCGGTTTTTTGTTTTTTGCCTCGCATGTCAATCCTTGATCCTGCTTGTAGTCCCTTAACGTTGAGCTTGCCTAGCTTTGCGTACGTAGGAAACGTGCTTGTGTCAAAGTAGATGCCGTCATCTGTTGCGTAGGTTGCGCCTGCTTTTTCGATGGCCTTGACCATGTCGATCTGTTCTTTGATGTGGTCTGTTGCCTTGCACAAGATGTGCGCTTTGATGATGTTGAGCTCTTCCATGTTTTCCATGAAGGCTTTGGTGTACATTTCTGCGATTTCATACGCGCTTTTATTCTGCTCCTTAGCGCTTTTTTCCATCTTGTCCTCGCCAGTGTCTGCGTCGCTGGTGAGATGTCCAACATCCGTGATGTTCATGACGTGCTTGACCTTGTAGCCTAGCGCTTCTAGAGCTCTTCGTAGTATGTCCTCAAACACGTAGGTTCGTAAGTTCCCAATATGGGCGTAGTTGTACACTGTTGGCCCACAGGTGTACAATCCTACCTCTCCCTTTTTCACGGGTTTGAATACTTCTAGCTTCCTAGATAGCGTGTTGAATAGGTTTAGCATGGGTGTTTTATCTCTTGTCAGCTATATAAAGGTGCCGCAGGTTTTTTATGCTTGTTGCGCTGGCAAAAGGTATGCGTGTCGAGATTTGGATCTCAGGAGACGTCATTGGTGTGTTCTTTCGTGCAGGGGTTAGGGATCTTGCCCGCTCGCTAGGACTAACCGGCATGGTGGAAAATAGCGGCGACAGGGTACACGTGATCGCTGAGGGCGAGAAGAAAGCGGTTGACCAACTCATCGAGTTCTGCAAGCAAGGCCCCGAAGGTGCAAGGGTGGAGAAGGTTGAGGTTAAGGAACAGAAAGAGACGTATCAATTCCAAGAGTTTTCTTAGGAAGAAATTCCGCATCAATTTCTAGACTCTGAGCTACTCGTAAGATCTTGTTACCCGATTGTCGATGAGTGATGACGAGGTGGTCCTTGTCGTACTTTTGCGAATATGCCCCGAGTGCATGGATGAGTTGTACGTGCCCATCTCCATGATCCCTGTATACTGGGCGGCAGACGGGCTTGCCACGCGTTATCTGGTTTGTTATGTGGTCATGTCCATGGCCAGACTCTGTTCTTCTCCACTTTCGTCCATGCGCAAGCGCGTGTCGAGGTGTGCCGTTCCAGTCATAGTTTTCCGTGCGGAGTTGTTCGCCGATCCTTTGGAGGGTGACTTCACTGTCAAGAAATTCGTCCATGTCCTCTAAGGTTGCTACTTGGATCATTATCTTCCTATCCGTATCTTCTTGTTCTTAAGCTTTTTGACTTTTTCGCCCATGACCGTCTTGAACATGCGTCGGTTGTCGGCAGAGTAGGCCAGCCAGCACACGAAGATCATGATTATGATGTAGATGAACAACGTCAGCAATCCCTTGCCGGTTCCTGTCAACCCGTCAAACACGAGTGTCTGGCGCAAAAGATTGCTGCCTATCACGAACGGACTCAGCTTGCTCGCCCCGATGAGCCAGTCAGGCATGGTCTCGATGGGGATGATGGCTTCTGACATGAGCAAGGAAAGCACGGCGATCGTTACCGCCGCTAACATCGCCGTCTCTTCTGTGTTGAATAAGTAACCAATGAGCATGCCTGCTAGCACGAAAATACTCGCGGTGAAGGCCAGCACAAACACGGTTTCTGGAAGGTGGCCGATGATCTGGGTCTTGAAGAACAGGGCAGCGATGAGCAGCACGACGATGAGCTGTGCTAAGAGCATGACAAATATGCTGATGAACGTGGCCAGCATGTACGTATAACTTTTTGTGGGCGTGAGATAGTTCCTAATGACTGCCGGGCTCTTCTTCTCTATCATGATCAATGTAGGTGGCAGGATCACGCTGGTGAACATGATCACGAGGAGTATCAAGACCGGGAAGAGGTATTGCAAGTAGGTCTTCTCCGCAACAACAGGCTTTATCACCGTGTCTATGGGTTGGGCGATGTTGCCTGCATCCCGGATGGCGATGTCATCTATTTGGTTTCCTATGATGTTCAGGCTTTGCTGGATGTCTAACAAGCCTAGCAAGGAGCGGTCTAATCTATAGCCTGTAGCGCGTAGTGCGTCTCCGCTCAGCCCTTGGACTCGTGCGATCTCTTTGATTTGGCTGTCTGTGGCCTCTACCTGGGTGACCAGGGCCTCGAGTAGCGTGGTGAACTCGTCGAACTCTGTGGCCAGCAGCGTCGTGGTCGTGTCCATGTCTTTGCGCTGCTTTTCTAGGTCTGCGACCGCTTTTGCCAGCGCCGTCTGCACGTCTTCATTGCTTGCCGTGCTCTGGTGCGCGACGTTGATGAAGCTCTCCGCGTCTTTCAATGACTTTTGGCCGAGCTGGACGGCGTTCTCTATCCATTGCTTGACTATCTGTTTTTTGGTGGCTAGCTCGTCTATCTTGAAGTCTTCTTGGGCGAACTGGGTGTTCAGCTCTAGCAGCTCTGCCTGCATGGTCATCATGTCTTGTCGGTTAGCTTCGTTGTCCGTGGTCATCTGGACGATGACCGGGCGCAATCGTATGGCGTGCTCTTCTGTCACGGCCACGGTGTCCAATAGGTTGCTGGTGAGATTTCTTGTTAGCTCAAAATTACCCTCCATCACGTGCTTGGTCATGACGTTCACGATGGTCCACACCAGATTCATCCGGCTATGGTCCACGTAGAATATCATGCTTGCGTTCTTCCCCACGGTCATGTCCTTGGGGAACTCCACGCACAGATGCACCTCGCCTTTTCTGATGGCGAGCTTGCACTCGTCTAGCCCATCAAACCGTGTCATGCGGTACCTGTTTTGGGATAGCCTGTCAACAAACGCGTTGGATAACTCGTTGTAGCTTTCTGAGAACGTGCCGACGCTTACTGCATACGTGTTGGTGTTGTCAAAGGCCAACCCTGCTAGCAGGATGAGGAGTAGGGGACCTAGTAATACGACGAGTGCCGAGGCTCGGGCCCTAACGAGCACTAGGACATTCTTGCGGATTAATGCTCCGATGTTCTGCAAGTACGTTATCATTTGATGTGTGGGCTCAACCCCAGTAACGTGATGTGTTCTCCTGCTAAGGAGGATGAGATCATTGCTAGCGCTCGTTGTGGGTCTCGGGTGATTATGACGTAGTCATCGCCTTGCTTTTTTCCCATGCCTTTCAACGAGCCATACTTTGCGCTTTTTGTTTGCAGTGTTATCCTGTACGCTGCGGTAGGGTCTACCTCTCGCACGGTGCCTTGATTGATGTAGCACATTCTGTCGCACAGCACGCCTATCTCGTCCACAAAGTGTGAGGCCACGATGACCGTGGTTCCTTTTTGGTTGATCTCTTTGATCAAGGACCATAATGCGTGGCGTAGGTGTTCATCCAAGCCTGTTGTTGGCTCGTCTAGGATCAAGATGTACGGATTGTTTATGAGTGCGCACGCGATGTCTAATCGTTTGAGCATGCCTCCGGAAAGGTTTGACGCTAAAACATCGCTGCTGCTTGCTAGCCCCACCATTTTCACTAGTTTTTCTGCTCGTCTTCTTGCCTCTGGTGGCTCTAGCTGGTACAGGGTGCCAAAATGTAAGAGGTTTTCCACCACGGTGAGGTCTTTGTAGACGCTGGGCGTCTGTGTGCTTAGCCCGAAAAAGTTTGTGGCCTGGTCGATGTTCAGTTGTTGGTCATCTTTGGTGATGTAGATGCGTCCTGCGTCTGGCCGGATGAAGCCCACTAACAGATTAAGCAGCGTGCTTTTGCCGCTGCCACTCGGTCCAGAAACCCCAAATATCTCGCCTGCTCGCACGGTGAAGCTAACGCTGCTTAGCACGGGCCTGTCAAAGCTTTTCTTGACGTCCTCTACGCAGAGCTTGCCTGCGAACGACCGGAAAGCGCTCTGTAGGTAGTCGTGGATGATGCCCTTGGGCCATCCACTACTCAACAGTGTTGCCTCTACTTCTTTCTTGCCCATTAAGACTACAAACCGGAAGCTTTTTTAAAATAAAACGCCACTATTTAGTAGTGGGTTCACGTAAACTTCTTATACTTGGTCAGCATAGCACACCCATGCAACCGTGTGAGCTTTGTGGAAAAAATCCTGCAGCACATACTGCCGATGTGGAGGGTAGCACGATGGAGGTGTGCAAAGGGTGTGCCTCTTTTGGTAAAATCATCGAGCAGCCAAAAGTGGTGGAAAAAAAGGTCAAGGTTGCGGCACCCGAACAGGGCATTGTTGGCGATTTTTCGCAGTTACTCAAGCAAGCAAGGGAAAGCAAAGACATGACCCAGCTTGACTTCTCAAAATTTGTGGCAGTCAAGGAGAGCATGATCCACCAGTTCGAGACAGGCCATCTCTCTCCTAGCCTAGAACAGGCAGCCAAGCTGGAGAAAAAGCTCGGCATCACGTTGGTGGAGACCATAGAGCCCACGAAGATTTCGCTAGCTTCTGGTAAGGAGAAAGATCTCACCATCGGCGACATTCTTGAGTTAGGGAAGTAAGTTTTTAAGCTATCTTTTGTTTTGCCGTGAATGCCAAAACTTGACTACTATCCTGCGGGAGGTATCCTTTCCCACGTGGACAATTTCTTAGTCAAGAGTTGTTCGTATGTTGGCAGGGGCTACCAAGCCATCACAAAAAGGCACCCGCAGGATCTTGTGAACGCAGGGTATGCCCTTAGCACGGCCTCACATTTTGTAGGCCACACAGAGTTCCTCTCATTCTTTTACAATCTTCTGAACATTTTTAGAGAGCGGGACTCCCAAATGATGAGCCTGCAGTCTGAGGAGAGAACCCTAGTAGCAAGCAACCTCCCCCGGGGCCTTGTCAAGTTCGCTCGCGCAGGGCTGATCGTGGCGGGAGGGCTTATAATCCTAGACGCGATTCTTGAATCCCGAGGGTTTTATGAAGAAAAAAGAACCGGGGACGGTATCAGAAAACAATTCTTTTCAGGAACCGCACACTTATTCACCGCCTTTGCAGAGTATATGACTCGGGCAGAAATCAAGCCTCAGGCATAACCCTTTTAAAATCTGCTATCTCCTCGACGTGTATGAACGCATTGATCAAGGTGCTGCTGTGGGCGTCGTATGCCGTATCTTTGTACTTTGCAATCTTCCTATTCTTACAGCTCCTAAAGAACAAGTACCGACCAGCCAAAAAAAAGCTAACGTCATTTCCACACGTAACGATAACCGTGCCAGCATATAATGAGTCCAAGACCATTCTTCCAACGCTAGAAAGTCTGAACAATCTGCGTTATCCAAAAGACAAGATCCAGGTGCTCATCGTGGATGACGGCAGCACCGACAACACCCCTGAGGTCGTGCGCGCGTACGTCAAAAACAAGGCACACATGCGTCTTGTCAAGAAGAAGAACGGCGGCAAGGGTAGCGCTCTCAACAAGGGGTTAAAGATGGCAAAAGGCGAGTACTTCTCCTGCCTGGATGCCGACTCAGAGATGGCCCCAGACGCTCTAGCGAACATGATGTCGGTCTTTGACAAGGACGTGGCTATCGTCACGCCAGCAATGCGCGTCAAAGAACCCAAAACGTTCATCCAGAGAATGCAAAGAGTGGAGTACATCATCCAGGTGTTGCTAGCACGGCTGATCTCACGATTGGACTGCCAGTACGTGGCGCCAGGACCTGGCTCGGTGTACAGAACAGGCGTGCTCAGAAAGCTGGGAGGGTTTGACGAGAACAACCTGACCGAAGATCAAGAGATTGGCTACCGTCACCAGCTGCACCACTACAGAATTCGGCACTGCAACGAGGGATTGGTGTTCACCAAGAGTCCTGCCACGGTCAAGGAGTTCTACAAGCAGCGAAACCGGTGGTACAAAGGGGGTTTTGCCAATCTTGTCCAGTACCGTAAGCTCATGTTCAACAAGGAATATGGAGATTTTGGCGTGATGCAGATGATGATGAACGTGGTGAGATACGCACTATGCATCGTTGCGCTGGTTGTCACGTTTGACATTTTTATCATGCCATGGATGAATAGACTGAAGGATTTGGTGATTATCGAGTATGATTTGCTGCCATACCTAGAAAGGCTCACGCTCCATCTAGACATC
Source organism: Candidatus Woesearchaeota archaeon (assembly GCA_002687275.1). Classification (GTDB taxonomy): domain Archaea; phylum Nanobdellota; class Nanobdellia; order Woesearchaeales; family ARS49. The sequence goes on along the minus strand of NYZT01000003.1, from coordinate 23,152 downwards.
GCAAGCATAGGGATACTCCAGATGCTCGTGCTGGGCGTTATTTTTGCGATAACTCTCTACTTGTTCTGGACCGCGCATAAGGAGATGAAAGAAGGGGTGTTGCACCAGGGATTCTTAGTGTTCATTCCGTATTTCTTCTTATACTACCTAGCCAAGAGTGCTATTGTTTTTATAGTGCTCGTTGAGCTCATGGTTGGCAAGAAGCAAAAATGGTAGTACGGAAGATCAGCACTGCAGACTATGTCATCGCAGGTATTATCACTGTTTTGGTGTTTAGTCTAGGATTAAGCCTAGGCATCATCCTAGACAACGCTCGCTACAAGGATACCGAAGTACAAATTCGCACCCAAGAGCTGGACTACAACAGCCTCCAATTTCAGTCATCATATCTCAGCACGCTTGAGCGGGAACGAAGCTGTCCTGTGCTCCAGGCCTCGCTCAAGACCGCCATTTTTGACCTTTCTGAATCGCTAGAAAAGGTTATATCCTACGGGGATAACGGCAATCTTGCCAACGGGGATTTTGACTACCTACGGAGAAGATATATCTTGGACAACCTTCGGTACTGGCTTCTTGCGAGAGAGACCAAAAAGATGTGCGGTTTGGACACGGTGTCTGTGCTGTACTTCTACGAGGAGAACTGCAAGGACTGCCCTAACCAGGGAGTGTTGCTCTCCCACTTTAAGAACGTGTACGGTGACCGACTGTTGATCTTCCCTATCGACACCTCGGTAGAAAACGAACCCATGATCAAGATCCTGCAAGGACAGCACAACGTCCACGTCTACCCCTCGATCATTGTGGAAAACTTCAAGTTTGAAGGATTAACCACAAAAGAAGAGTTGGAGGGCTTACTATGCAGAGAGCTAGAGTGCTGAAGCACTGGCCCCTCTTAGTCATCATTGGTGTGTTCTTGCTTGCCAAGCTGTTTGTTGCCTTCCTCCCGCAGAGTTTGATCTGGGACGAGGCAGTGTATATTGGCATGGGCAAGTACATCTTGAGCCAGGGACAGGTGGGCTTGTGGGAACAATTCCGTCCTCCCTTGCTTCCTCTCCTTCCAGGAGTGCTATGGTGGCTCGGCCTAGACCCCCTATTCTGGAGCGAACTACTCATGCTTGCGTGCAGCGTCGGCCTCATCATCACCACCTACCTTTTGGGATTGCAACATTCTAAGAGAGTTGCGGCCATAGCCGCCACCTTCCTCGTGGCCACACCCATCTTCTTCCTGTACAGCAGCTATCTCCTGAAGCACGTGCCTGCCATTCTTCTCGTCACGGTTGCCATGCTTGTCCCTTCGTCTTGGGCCAAGGGAGCGCTTAGCACGCTGGCAGCCTTGGTTCGCTTTCCTGCCGGGCTTGCTCTGTTCTTCCACAAATGGAGGTGGCAGTTGTTCATCGCCGCGGGCTTAGTATCCATACCTTTCTTCTTCATCAACTACTCCGTGTACAAGGACTATACTGGCACGTCGTTTGATGCCATGACACGGCCGTTGCAGCTAGCCACAGAACACCAAAACAATCCCTGGGAGTTTGTACAAGAGAAGGGATTGTACTACGTGTTGTTGTTTGCCAACCAGATACCCCTGCTCCTGTTATTCCTACCGTTGGGCATTTGGTTGGGGTGGCGTACCCAGACCCTTAGGTTCTTTGCAGCGTTTGCCATCTACTACCACCTTATTCCTAACAAGCAAGACAGGTTCGTGATAGAATTCCTACCATTCATGTGCATTCTTGCCGCCCTTGGCGTAGCGTGGTACCTCAAAAAGGTCAAGTATAACAGATACGTCGTGGGCTTTCTTATCCTCACCCTAGTAGCACCGATTCTTTTCAGCGTGGGCACCATGGGCTGGCGTATGCAGGAAAGACCAGAGATGGATTTCTTCATGTACTTTGCAGACCATCCTCCAAAAGGAGCCGTGCTCGCAGCCAACCCTATGCCCGCCGCGTACGCAGACGTGTTGTTCATTCCGTATTACTTCTACGCTGATGAAGAACCCGCAATCCTGAATGAATGGGAGCGCAACAAAACCGTGTCGCACGCCACGTGGAGCAGCAACGCCTTCCCTTGTGCAGACAAGGAGTGCGAGGAGCGCACGAACAAGCTGTACAAGCACATCTCAAAGGGTAAAAAGGTGTATTCAGAAACGTATCCAGGAAAGAGAGGAGACGTCACGTACGAGATTTTTGAGTACTAACGCTTTCCCTTAAACTCGTACAGCGTGGCATACTCGTTCTCCACCACGGGTTCGAAGACAAGTTGGTTTTTCAACAGGAAGAGCAGGCCTTGGTCTTCGTGATCCCAAACCTTGCCAACCATGTCTTTGGTTATGAAAATGTGCGTCACGCCGTTTCTGCTGAAGTAGAATATGGTCTCGTCAAGGTCATAAGACAACATTCGCTGTGCTGCCTCCTCATTTTTTTGTCCCGGGTGCAGTAGTGCCTGGCGTCCGCCAAACCAGTCAATCCAGTGACCGTTATCAGGATGGCTGAACACTAAGGAACGGGCGTGGCTGTTGTCTTGCAGCCAGCTCAGCGCGCCCTCAACATCCTTGTTAGGCGCCATGCCTCCCACCACGACCGCGTACGACAGGCCAGAGAACAGCAAGCCACAGAACAATAGGAGCAAGAACAGACGCTGTACGTCCACTAGCTTCCACTTAGCCTTACGGATGCCCCCGACGGCTGTCGCAACCAGGAGCACGACGATGAGGTTGGCGTACACCATCAAGCTCTTTTCGTACGCACTCAGGGCCAGCAATCCAAAGGCAGAAGCAAACAGCCAGTAATACTTGCTTTTGTACTTCCACAAGAGCACGATACCCATGACGGCTAGCAACACTGCGAATGAGCTCAGCCCTGCCGTGCTACCCAGCTCGGTTAGTAGCCCTGCCGGCCCGGTAAATCGTGCCTGAGAGGCCATGAAGATCAGTCCGGGAAGCGCCACCCACGGCTTTTTCTTCACCAAAGACAAGAAGATGAACGCCACCACGGCGTGCGTGAATCCCAACCAGCTCAGCACGAACAAGGAAGAGTACAGCAACAAGGGAACGTTGGCGACATAGGCCAGCACCGCTGATAGGAATAAGGGCTGGGCGATGACCGCCGGCGTGGTAAACAAGGTGGTGTACACAAAATAGGGCGAGATGCTAAACACCCAGACCAGATCAGGAAGCTTAACGTGCTCCCTCAGCCGATGGACCAGCCAAACGCTAGAGAAGGCCAACACGATGGTGAAGAGCAGAGCCACGTCACCAGAAAGCCAACTCGGAAGATAGGCATAGCTATCCGCCCCCGGAGGCATGGGCAGGCCGTGATACCACCGCAGCCCAACGGCAACCGCAACCAAGGCCAGACCTAGTAGCGCACCCATCATTGTTCTCTCACCCTACACAGCGTGGACTTTTCATAGATCGTGAAATCCTGGTTGGTGAAGCGTTCTTGGAAGCATTTTCCCGGTGCGTAGGCAAGTGCATGGTCTGCGAGAACGTACGTGGCCGCATACTGGTCCATGATCTCCACCGCCTCTGTTTGTGAGCTGGTCTGGTACAATCTCTGGACGGCAGAGTACCGCTCCATCGGCCGCTGGACCATGAGCACGTGATGATCAATGACGTTGCCTCGCTGCCCTATCGTGTTGATCAACCCCCCAAAGCGCAGGGGACTCACCACCACCGAATTTTCTGGCGTGGTGTGCAGCCAGTCCATAGCCTCGCCCAAGGTTGTGGAGGGCTGGCCCTCCAGCGCGCCACCAATGGCAGGTTGCGCGCACGTGACATAGAACACCAACACCAGCACGACATACAAAAGCCACACGTGCTCGCCAAGCCTTGTCGTCGTGTACCAAGCGCGAACGGTCTCAAAACCATCCGCAAACAGAACAGCAAAGGGCAGGCTCAGATACACCAGGCCTTCTGTGCTAGGGATTAAACGCAACCACACCAGGATTGCCGTAGCCGTGATCATTCCTGTTAGTAAGTATATCTCCTTTTTCTTCTGCTTAAGGAAGTACTTATACATCACCAGGATGCCTGCCAAGAACGGTACCACGCCAATCAAGTAAAGAGCTGCCAGCAGGCTCGTTCCCGAGGCGATGAACGGTAGAGGAAGATTGTTGAGAAAAACATTGGTGCCATGGAAGAACAGCACGTCCTTGTACAAGACAAACTGTGCCCATAGGGCAAAGAAGATCGTGAAGAGTACTAACTCTAGCTCCTGTCGCTCTGCCCGTAGATTTTCGGTCATCACCAACGCCAGGTAGATCGCCAACCCAAACACGAAAAGAAGGATGTACGGGCTGTAAAAACTGGCTATGAGCAGCGTGACCAGATAGATCGTCACCCACGACTTATCCTTGGTACGCAACAAGGAGTAGCACAAGAACAACAGCAAGGGGACGCCCAAGCTTAGCGGGGAGGCCGTGAGCGTGGTCTGCTGCACGTACAGCGGAAGGAAGCCCGCAAATAAAGCAGCCATCAAACTAACACCTTCTTTTTTGGTGAGCATTTTTGCGAAAACGTAAACTACGATGACTGCGAGACTGGCAAACACGTTAGGGACTATCTTTAGCGCCGCCCCTCCCATGAACAACGAAAAGAAGGCCAGGATGTAGTCAAATAATGGCGTGCCTACCACCTCCCTGCCGCCCCAGCTCAGCTCGTCATAGGTTAGCGGTAATCCTGTAGCCAGGATGTGGTCCACCTGGCGGGCGTGCTCATACCCCTCAAAGGCAAGATTCGGCGTTGAGAATGCCAGCCACAAGCGTAGCCCGAGCACGATGGCAAACACCACCCCTATCCACTTACCCATGCCCCCAATGAACGATGTGCCTATTTAAAAGGTTGCGTCGCTGCCCCCGGGGAAATGAACGAAAGTGTTCATAGCCCTAGGGAGAACCAAACAAGGCCAGGAGCGGAAAAGCACCACCGTCCGGTTTACTTTGACAGAGATCTTCCTATACGTTCTACAGACTTTATTGCTGAGTCGTATGCATTGTCTTGGTCCTTGTACAGCTGCTGTACGATCCTTTCGACTACGACACCAGCAGCAATACTTATTACAGAAACCACAATTATACTAGCAATCGCTGCCACAATTGTATGTCCCTCCAGCATTGCAAAGAACCCACTCAGAAGATCCTTAAACCCTTGTTCGATGGTAGACCAGAATCTGCTCAATCCAGCGACAAAGGTAACAAATGAAGCAATGATCCCTATCATGAGTCTGTGATTGGCTCTCTTCTTTTCCAATCGAAGATCGATCGTTTTGACCTTCAAATCTACTTCCTTTCCGTTTTGCATTTCAATACCTCCAGGTACTTCTTCACTGAGAACTCAACCGATTTCCGGGAGGAGCTCAAGCGTTATGCAAGCTCTCGTGCCCAAACCCCCGTTCAGACACTAAGACTAGACGCGCATTTTGAGTTTATAACTGTTATGAATATAGGATCCCAAGCCATATCCTCGGGCGATCATAAGAAAAATATTTATACGTCATCGCTACTTGTTAGTGTTAATGGGGGGCAGAACAGATAAGCGGTATTTTGTGGTTGGGTTACTTATCGGCATTCTTATCGCGGCTATTGCCACCAACAAGTACGTCTCTGATTCACATAACAAGATCCTGGAAGATATGAAAGAAGCTAAAGAGACCGAGCTTGCTGAGAAAGTCGAATCCGCAAGAGAAGTGGGAGAGGCAGCTTTGGCTCAGAACAAAAAGTCAAACGAAGAATACTTGATGTCATATGTTAAAGGGATAATGGACCTAAATGACGGCTATGTTTCTCACAATTACGCATTCTTAAGCCTAGTCGGCCTTTTCAATCTTATTGATCTTGCGGATCTTACCAGCGACCAAATCGCTGCTTCAATTTCGGAGGTTCAAGCGTACAATCTTGATGGAAGAAAGAAGTTAGGGTTAGCTAGAGAGCGATTCAACGGTCTTGAACAAGACGCCCCGTCGGATTTTCTTAGGGGGGACGTGTCCAATAGGATAGAGCAAATCAGCACCCTTCTTGAAATGAGCCAAAAGTTGTCAGACATGACAGGAATTCTGGACCAAATGACCTACGAAACGAGTTATCGAACGCAAGACACCCTGACTGCACAATATACTATTCGTAGTGAAGAGTACCTAATACTGCTGGAAAAACTTGAAGGTATCGAAAACAGAGTGGCAGTCCAATGGGATTAAAACAGTAACTTCCTTTAATGATTGCGTATCGATCTGGTTCGATATTGCATATCCAAAACAAGGACAACTGAACCAGGACCCCTCCTCGAAACCTAACGTTCTAGGGATATGAACAGATATGTGCAATGCCCCCGCCGGGATTTTAACATGGCTGCTGGCCATGGCTAATAGTTATAAAGCGAGAGGGTTTACACAGATCATGAAGCTAGTGCCTACTGGCAGCACACTTTTGGATAATTTCTTAGGCGGGTTTGAGCCAGACGCGATAACCACGATCTACGGTCCTGCAGGTAGTGGAAAAACAAACATTGCGTTGTTAGCCGCCGCCAGCGTCGTCAAAAGAGGCAAAAAGGTCATCTACCTAGACACAGAAGGAGGATTCTCTGTGACAAGACTAGAGCAGATCGTCAAAGATCATAAGAAGATCATGTCCAAAATCATGTTTCTTAGCCCCACCACCTTTGACGAGCAAGTCCAAGCGTTCAGAAAGCTAAAGGCGCTAATGCGCAGTAAGTCAAGCGCCAAGATCGGCATGGTCATCGTGGACACCATAGGCATGCTGTACCGGCTAGAAAGAAAGTTTGGCGAGGGAACATTCCACCAAGAGCTCGGACTCCAGATCACCACGCTGAACGAGATTTGCAGGAAGAAACAGATTCCTGTCATCGTGTGCAACCAGGTCTACAAGGGGTTTGACATGCAAAAAGGAGACATGGTGGGCGGCGACATCGTACGCTACGCCTCCAAGTGCCTGATCGAGTTAGAGGCCCTGCATGGAGGCAAGCGAAGGATAATTCTGCGAAAGCATCGCTCCATGCCGGAAAAGGACGGATTATTCAGGATTACGGCTACAGGCATCGAGGAAGTTTAGTCCTCAGAAAAGTCATCAATGTTGAGCTCTTTTTCCTGGCCCCGATGCTTCAAGTACTCACGAGCCATCAAGAAGAACAGCAAGCCAAGGCTTTTTTTGCCCTTGTTGTTGCATGGCACGACAAGGTCAACCTCGTTGCTCTGGTTGTTCGTGTCACACAACGCAATGACGGGGATGCCGATCTGCATGGCGTCCTTGACCGCGTTTCTGTCTGGCCACGTGTCCGTCACCATGATGAGCTTGAATTCGCTATATTCGCTGTGGTTAGGATTGGTAAGAATGCCTGGAGGGTATCTACCGGCAAAGACCTTGACACCGGTAGCTTTGCCAAATGCTTTGACAGACTTCCAGCCGTTCTCTCTTCGGCTGACGAGCAGGATGTCTTGCGGTTCGTACTGGTTCATCATGTTGATGGCTAACCGTAATCGTTCGTCAATCTTGGCCAGGTTGAGCACGCTAAGGCCATCTGGCCGGGTCTTGTAGATAAAACGACTCATATAGGCAGTTTTGAACTTCGTGCCTATATGGATGCCACTCTTCAAGTACTGATCTTGTGCTGCTAAAAGCTCTTCAGCCATACAAGACGTACCTTTGAACTTGATTTATAAAGCTATTGGAAAGGTGCCGACAGAGCAAACGTAGCTACTCCACAATAATAATCTTTTTTAACTACTACGTTTCTGGACCCTTTATGAGGGATCCTAGGCATGACGCAGTAGCAAAGATTCTTGTGGACTACTCCACCAAGGTGCAGCCACGCGAGACCGTACAGATAACCGGTCAGATCGGCGCCACGCCCTTAATGCTTGAGATCTACAAGCTTTGTCTTGAGAGAGGCGCACTCCCAGTATTGCACCCTAGCCTTCCCGGAGCAGCCTACACGTTCTACAAGCATGCCCAAGACTTCCAACTCAAACACTTTCCCAAGGTAAGCTGGTACGAGGTTCGCAACACAGACGTGTTCTTCTCCATTGGCGCAGAGTACAACACCAAAGAGTTCACCAACGTAGATCCTAAGCGGTTGGCGATGCGAAAACGAGCGGTAAAGCGCATCCAAGACTGGAGAGTTAACAACACGCGATGGTGCCTGTTCGAGTTCCCGCAGCAAGCTGGAGCACAGGACGCCAACATGGCGCTGCCGGAGTACGAAGAGTTTGTGTACAACTCCACCATTATTGACTGGGAGACGTTTGCAGAAGAGTTACGAAGAATCTGTGACGTGGTAAACCAGTCCAAGAAGGTAAGGATAATGGGCAAGGACACCGATCTCAGCTTTAGCATCAAAGGCATGAACTGTATTGCCGGAGATGGCAGGTACAACATGCCTGATGGCGAGGTCTTCACCGCGCCGGTGAGGGATTCTGTTAACGGCCACATCTACTACGACGTACCCACAGTGTACAACGGTGTGGAGGTGGAAGGAATCTATCTAGAATTCAAGGACGGCCATTGCGTGAAAGCAACTGCAGAGAAGAATGAAGAATTCCTGAAGACCATGCTCGACCAGGACCCTGGCGCCGGATTCATCGGCGAGTTTGGCATCGGTTGTAATAATAAGATCCAGAAGGCCACGAAAAACATCCTGTTTGATGAAAAGATTGGCGGAACCATTCACTTAGCCATGGGCCAGTCCTACAAGGAAAACCGCGGCAGAAACATGAGTGCCCTACACTGGGACATGATCAAGGACCTGCGCCAAGAAGGCACGGTGTTGTTTGACGACAGAATTTTCTTACAAAACGGCAAGATCGTTATGTAGCTACGAATTCACCATTCTTCACGGTCTTTATCAGCACAGGCTTTTGGACGTCCCCATTCTTATCAAAGGACAACGTACCCCCTGCTCCTGCGTAGTTCTTAACAGAGAGCAGGAATTGTTTGATGTCCTCTGGCTCTTCTGAGTGTTGCAATCCTAGGGCTAGCAAGCTCTGCCACCCACAACGCCGTCAACAGCTTGATGGACAAGGGTCTTGTGGCGTACGTCAAAAAAGGCAAGGTAAAGCATTATGCTGCAGCCCCACCAAGAGAGCTTTCTCGGTTTGTGGAAGAAAAACGCAACAGCTTCAGGAACCTACTCCCCGAGCTGGAGATGCGCGCTGCAAAATCCACCATCCAGGAAGAGGCAGAGGTGTTTGAGGGCTGGAAAGGCGTGAGGACCATGCAAGTTTTGCATCTCGATCCAGCCAAAAAAGGAGATGAGTTTTTCTTTTTTGCAGCAGACGTGCCACCCAAGAACAAAGAAATCCAAGCCTTCTTTGAAAAGTATGACACCGTGAGGAAAAAGAAAGGCGTCATCGCCAAAGGGATCGCGCCAGAGCGCATGCGGCCATTATTCAAGCACCGTTCTTACCTAACAATGAAGTACGTAGACCATCCCGTACCGCCAGGGTTAGGCATGTGCGCCAACGGGCTCACCCTGATCTCCTTCGAGGACCGCCCTGTGGGATATTTACTGCGCTCAAAACAATTGTACGACATCTTCCGCAACTACTTCCACAGCGTTTGGGAGCGCACAAAGTAGCATTGTTTATAAGCTTCCCAAGATCAACGGCCCTATGTCTCTTGCTGTGAATGTTGCCTGCTCTTTAGGCATGCTAGCTGTTGGCACGGCAGCAGCGCTTGGCTACGTTCGCGCGCACACCCATAAGAAGACTTCTTATCACACACCACAACGATTACTAGACTATGCCTCCACTGTAGGCATGGGAGGTCTAGGGCCCTGGGTGGGAAACCAGATTGGCTACCAGAGCGATACAGAGATGCTCCTCATCACGGGAGGTTGTTTGGTCGTAACCGCACTAGGATATATTCGCGGGAATGGCCTGTGGCACTACCTGCACGAGCCCCTGTTCAAGGAGGACCAGGCCCGAGAGATAGAAAAACGGGCCGTTCGCTTGATAGTAGAATCCATGAAAGGGGGTGACGAGTTTAAAGAAGAGACAGCATCCTTCACCGCATACATGCAGAAGCTTCGCGAGCAACGCCTCGGCTCTCCCGGTATCAGGAAACTCATGGAATTCCAGTTGGCCTACGCAGACGTGATTGGACGCGCCTATCGTCTGCTTGACATATGCCTTCAGCACAAGGAGGGCTTTGGCCCTGTGGGCCCCTACCAGGAGGAGTGCACGGTCTATCTTGCAAACTCGCGAGAGGTGAATCGGGTCGAGCTTACCATGATCCCCAACCAGGAGCCACACTGCATTCCTGGCGTGCCAAGGCCGTACGAGCGAAGGAAGCTTGCGTACGAAATAGCAAGGGATGAAGATGCGTGGCTGCTCGTGGCAGGAAGGTCCAGCATGGATGATCTTATGAAACGGGCAAAGGCAGAGGCGAAGTGGTTCTCACAAGACGAACAGCTCACGGCTGCTAGCAGTGAGGACCTCCGCACCACCAGCGACTAACACCGTATCTTCTATTCGGATGCCTCTGTCCTGGCCGTACACGCCGGGTTCTATCGTGACAACCATCCCCTTCTTGAGCTTGTCTACGGGTTCGTGGATCTCCACGCCAACACCATGACCGATGCCGTGGATGAACTGCTTGCCCAGGCGTTTTTTTGCGTACGCGGTAAGCTCCTTGAGTTTTACTCCTGGCGCCACTTTTTTTATGCATGCTTGCTGCACCTTGATGACCTTGTTGTACAGGGCACGATCTTTGAAGGAGGGCGTGCCGAGATGCACAGTTCTTGTCATGTCACTCATGTAGCCCTTGTACACCACGCCAAAATCTATCACGCAAAACCCGGGCTGTAGCTCATTTCCTGGCTCGTGATGCGGATGCATGGCATTCCCTCCAGAGGCAACGACAGGAGGGAAGGCAACCCCCAGTCCTGCCTGTTTGATCTCGCGTTCTAGCCACTGGGCGATATCGAGTTCAGTGGTGAGCGTGGGTAGCGAGATGAGCAACCGTCTCCAGAGGGAGTCGGTGAGCATGCACGCCTTGCGTATGCGGTCTTGCTCTTCCTCGGTCTTTTTTGAGCGTAGCGTGAAGAGGTCTTTGCTTAGCGACGTACAATCCCCAACTTTTTGGAGTTTTTCTTTCTCAGCCACGCTGAGAATGGTTTCGTTGATCCCTATCTTTTTCCCTGCCAATTTTTTGATGTCTTTCCACCAGTCTGTGGTGTGTCGGACGTTTTCTTTTTTCATGCGTTCGTACTCAAAGCCTGGCACGAAGTGGTGGACGTCCTTTTTGGTTATGATGAGACAGCTGATGTGGGTGTCGAGCTGGGTGAGATAGCGAACGTTAGGATCAGGCTTCTCCATGGTGGTGAGGAACACAGCAGAGTCTAGCTTCTTCTTTTTGAGCATGGCTTGTAACTCCTTTACCCTCATCTCGTGACTTGGAAGGAGAGCACGGCTTTTAAGAGTTCGGCAGGTTTGCCCTTGCTGAAGTGTTTTCGTATAGGATCCAGTAGCTTGTTTACCTCTATTGCCGTGGTTGCTTTGAGGTCTGCGGGGTGGATCTTCTTTGCCAGGTAGGCCTCTTTGAGCGCGGTGTAGCTCTCAAAGGTTTGGTTGCCACCGTATTTTGCCGGTCGTTCTACGGTTACTGCTTTTTGTTTTTCGAATACCATGTACTGCAAGTATTCCAATATTGGGTTTTCGTTTTCTTCTGGAGGACACCAGGCGTTGTTGATCTTTTTGGTGACCTCTTCTTGGTTGTCTGTGACAAAGATAGAACCTTGCGGTTTGCTCTTGCTCATCTTGGCTGCGATGGCGCGATCGATGCCTTCTCCCGCGTCTTGTGGTGGTTGGCCCAGCCCTGCGAGCATTCTGTGATGGACTGCTACGGGTTTATTCCAGCCTAGTTTTGGAGCGACCTCTCTGGCAAGGATGTTTACTTTTCTCTGGTCCATGCCTAGCTGGCAAATGTCTATGCCAAGATGTTCTATGTCTGCGGCCTGCATTGCAGGGTAGAGTAGTTGTGCTACGTGTTGCATCTCTTGGTCTGCTCGGCCCATGATCTGGCCGCACCGCATCATTCTTTGTATGGTGGTGTGTTGGGATACTTGGACTATTTTTTTCCAGTAACTCTGGTCATCCACGACTTCTGTGGCGTTGATGAACTTCACGTTTTCCAAGTCCATGCCTGCTGCTTTCCAGATCTCTCGGAAGTATTGTGCCACGGTGTGGATCTTGTCTAGGTCTCCACCCATCTTGTTGTTGATCCAGGCGTGCCAGTCTGCCTCCCATAGGATGAACTTGCAGCCTGCTCTCGTCATTTTGTTGACTGTTATGGCGCGTAGCACTGCCTGGGCGAGGTGCATGTTGCCAGAAGGCTCAAAGCCGTCGTACGCCACAGGATGGGCTTTTTCTTCTAATAATTTTTTGAGCTCGTCCTCTGTTAGGATCTCTTCTCCGACCTCTCTTATGAGCTGTAATCGCTTTTCGAGCTGCATACGCTGCCATAATCAGCTTGGCTTTTATACCTTGCTCTTTAGTTTTTTCCACTTAGGAGTCGTTAATTTGGGGGGTAGAATTCGAAAAACTTATATACTTACACTGTTCCCGGTCATTGGGGAATAATGGACGAAGAAAAGAGATTTTCAAAGGCGCTGATCGGGAAGACCGTTGTCAGCAAGTCAGGCAAGAAGTTTGGCGAGGTTGGCGACATCGTATTCGAGACTAAGAGCGGCGAGCTCATCCACATCGTGATGAAGAGCCCGACGTCATACATCGAAAAGCTCGAGTTAGAGAAGGACAAGTCCGGAAAGCTCCTCATACCCTTTAGCAGCGTCATCGCCATGGGCGATTTCCTGGTTGTTTCTGAAGAAGACGTGGTGTAAGCGCACTTTTTTAAACCACGTTTTTGTGCGAGAAGTATGACCGATTCCTTTTTGTGGGCTGAGAAGTACAGGCCTAAGACGTTTGAGGAGTTCGTGGGACAGACGCACATTCTTGACGGAGTACGACAATTAGTGGAGCAGGGCAACCTACCACACGTCATGTTTGCAGGCCCAGCAGGCGTTGGCAAGAGCACGCTCGCCATCGTTGTGGCGAGAACGTTGTTTGGCGACCGGTGGAGGCAGAACGTCCTCGAACTGAACGCTTCTGACGAGCGAGGCATCGATGTTGTTCGCACGAAAGTGAAGAATTTTGCGAGAACAAAAGCCTTCGAAGTACCCTTCAAGATCATCTTCCTAGACGAGTGTGACGCTCTAACAAGGGACGCACAGCAAGCGCTAAGGCGAACCATGGAGAACTTCTCCAACAGCTGCCGGTTCGTGCTATCCTGCAACTTCCCCAGCAAAATCATCGATCCCATCCAGAGCAGGTGCGTGAACTACCGATTCAAGTCATTAACAAAAGAAGACATCTTTGCCCTGGTAGACCGGATTGCAAAAGGAGAGGGCCTCAAGCTAGACGCAGATGCAAAGGAATCATTGTTCGCGTGCTGTGAGGGCGATTGCAGAAGAGTGGTCAACCTACTACAAGCGGCCAGCACGAGCGGCAAGACCATCGATAAGGACAAGGTCGAGTCTTTAGCAGGGCTGGCAACCCCACAAGAGCTGCCAGAAATGCTATCCCTAGCGTTAAAAGGAGACTTACTGACCGCAAGAAAGCATCTCATAGGCATGCTGGGTGCAGGCCTGTCTGGCCAGGACCTCATAAAACTCATACAGAAGGGCGTCTGGGAGTTGGACATCGATGACAAGCAAAAACTACAACTCGTGGACCGTTGCGGAGAGTGCGAGTTTAGGTTGGTAGAAGGCAGCGATAGCGTTATTCAGCTTGAAGCGTTACTTGCCCAGTTCGGTCTCCTGCGTGCTTAACCACGAGCGTTGTCTGGGCGAATGTTTCATAATCATAATTTACGCTCACGTCAAATGGCTGCTCGAAATCCCCTTTTGGCACTGCCTGGGTGCACGTCACGGTTTTCACGCCGTCAAAGAGCTGTACTGTTCCTTCCACAAAATCACCAGCACGGCTTAGCCCTGTACATTCCAAGCCCTTCATCGCGGTGTCAATCCTTACAAATACTCGATTTCGTTGTTTCTCAAGATCTGGACAGCCGCTGCCTTTGGCGTAGGGCTTCCCACTCCCTACATGCTTGATGTCAAAGCTTATGCCTACCTTGTCTGCTCCTCTCGCGGTTTCCTTGACGTTTACTACGTGGATTGGCGCGCCGCTGTTGTGGACTGGCTTTGGCTCGTCCACGTTACACGGCCCTTCTTGCGGGTTGAGGATGTTCCTTCGAACGCAGAACTTGCTTACAGCTTGGGTAGCGTACGTGTAGCAAACATGGGCGCGTAGCGGATACTGCAATTTACTTCCGGTTATCGTGGTAAGATGGTTGAGTCCTTGGAATTCTAAGAACTGTGCTGGGCTCTTGATTACGCCATCTGCTCTTTGTTCGTTTGCGAGAACGTCGTCTGTTGGGCGTCTTGTGAGCTGGTCTTCGGTCTTGCCAAATGCTAGCGGGTTGATGCCGTCTAGGCGTACCACGATGTTGTCACGGGATATTGCTGCCTCGCCACCATTGTCTATTCGTATAACGACGTCAAAAGGATCGTTGCCACCGTCAAACACGTGCTCTCGTAGGTCGGCAAAGCTGGCCTGGACGCCCTCTTTGCCCCCGATAAAGGGTTCGAGGTCAACACTAGAGGGACGGGCACAGCTAGCTAGTAAAATAATCAGAAGTATGCTCAACCGTCTCATGATAGAAACCGCGTCTCTCGGGTTTATAAACTTTTTCCTAGTCTATGTCTGTCTTGATGATGACTAGGGAATGTTGGATCGTGCTTCGGTAGCCATAGGTTAGGTCTATCGTGATCGGACTGAGGAATGTTGCGCTGCCAGTCGTGGTGAACTCACAGTAGAACTCTCCTTGGCCGCTTGTAGGGTCTAGGCGTACGTGGCCTCTGTCTAGGGGCCTGCAACTGCTTCGCACGCTGATGCCGCCAACTTTTACGTCGGTTACCTCAACAAAGTCTACCTCGTTGAACTTTAGGCGTTCTTGTGGGTTGCATCTTCCTAGTGCGCTAGCATCGTTTCTGAATGGTGCTCCGCCGCCAACGTTTCTGATGCGGATGCGGAAGCCGGTTTTCCCTCTGCGTGGCTCTACCTCGATGTTGGTCACTGCGACAGGTGCTGCTTGATCCCCTAGTCCTACAGGTCCTGGCTCACAAACTTTTGTGCGAATGCCAGGGCTGAATGGGTCTGGGTCTATGCATACGTTGGTGGTGGCTTCTGTCTTGTATCGGTAGCATAAGGTGGCTAGTAATGGTTGGGGAACGACATCTCCAGTAATTTTTGCGATCTGTCCTTTGAAGCTTACCGTGTCTCTGCTTCCTCGAGGATTGAACTGGTTCTTGCCTTCTAAGGGCGGAATAGGCACGCCTCCCGAGGGTATTCCCGTAATAACTCGAGAGTCAAAGCCGCTTAGGTAGACTCGGTCTCCTGCAGCTCCTGCGTCATGGGCGCCTACGTTTTCTAGCTCTACTAAGGCGTTGAATTCTTCTGTGTCAAATAATCTGTCAGTGGGCACTCCAGGAGTGAAAAACATTCGTATTCCTTCGCTTCCTACACGGAAGTTCTCTTGGACTCCTCCTCTTACGCCCTGTGGCTCGCCTCCTCCTGCACATCCAATAAGTACGGAAAGACATAGTAAGAGCACGATGGCCTTTTTCATAGGTGGTTTCGCCGGTTCCTCTTATAAATACTTTTTGGTTATTTTTGCACGGTTATGCTCTGGACGATGGTGTCAAAGTAACCATAGGTTAGCGTGGTTGTTAGGTGGGCGAGGTATGCAGGCTGGTCTGGGACCCCTTCTGGAAGTGTGCACACCACGTTGTTGAGCCCAGGTGCGCCTGCGTTGAACTTGAAGGGCTTGCACTGGAGGGGTACGTTGCTTAGCGTTGCTCTCACACCGACCCTGCCAAAGTCTTCTTTTAGCGTGCCCTTTCCCTGGCAGGGGTTCCTGATCCCTTGGGCTAGCACGACTCCTTGGTCGAGATTCGCCACGCTGATGGTGAATCTTGGGACAAACACCCCTTCAATATCGCCAGGTAGGAGCTTCATCTCTACTAGTTCTACGCCTACTGGTGCGCCCTGGCCTCCTCCAGCAGATACCGGTCCTGGCACACAAACCTTTTCGTCATCCACCTCTGGTCGGGTGTCGACGCACACGCTGACGGTGGCGTCTGTTTGGTAGTCATAGCACATGTTAAAACGCACAGAGGCCTCAGCAGTTTGTTCACGTTTGGCAAGCTCGCTAACCCTGCCTTTGAAGGATAACACTTTTTTCTCGCCTATAGGGGTGAAGGTTGTCCTGCCCTTGAGCTTGAATCTTCCAGTGGTAGGATCTTGGAGTTGTAATACTAAGGGGTCTGAGGCGATGGTGTACGCTCCTGAGCTTTCTGAGGTGCCGTCGTTGGAAACCTCTATTAGAAAGCCCACTCGTTCGCCAGGAAGCACGAACTCTGTGGGTCGGATGTACTCGGCCTTGACGCCAGAGCTTCCCACATGGGCATCTTCGGTTATTTCTGCTTCACCGGCGCACGCAACGAGAAACAACAATATTAGTGCGTAGCGCTTCATACCTTCTCCTCTTTCTTCTTCTCCACGTCCACGCTTACTTTTGTGGTTATAGCGTAGTCATACTCGGCAAACACGGCAAAAGTGTGAGTTGCCACAGGGTCTGAACCGAGTATTTGGTCGGCGGGTGCCTCCACGCGCATGTTCATGGTGAAAAATCCTTGTTCGTACTCCCCCTCATAGACGTCTAGAGCTGCCTTGCTTATGTCATACACGTTGGTTACGTCGTCATTGCATTCTTGGTGGGGGAAGCTGTCGCAGTTTACTTGTGATATCCCTTCAGAAGAGGTAGGGTTTTGTATGGTGCTGAATCTTGAGAGCGCGAAAGGCTTGGACAGAAGCACGTATAGTCGGTTGACGCTTTCCACCACGCCCTTACCCTGGCCTATGAGTCCTCGCTGTGCGCCAATATTTTCTATGGTGACCTGCATGGGCAGGCCAAGTGAACTCTTTGCTGGATCCACGCTGATGGGTTGGGCGTCTTTGGTTTTGATTCCTATGCCTACGGGGCCTGAGGAAAACTCTGCCTTTCCTCGCGTGTTGACGACGCCATAGTCAGAAAGAGGTTTCTTCTCCTTGTTGACCTGTCTTTCTAATTGCTTACCAATGAAGTCGTTCTTGAGCGAAGTGGTGGTGGTGAAGGCGAACTTTGTTTCGATCTCTACTCGGTCGAAGTCTTCGGCAACATCCTCTCCAGGGATGATACACTCTACGGATTCTTGTACGTCGTCTTCTGCCTCGAGGTTGAACTCGGCATCTTCGAGCGTGCCAGGTATCTCTCGTTCTGCAACCGTGCTGTCATCTGTCTCTGTGAAGGCTGTGCAGGTCATGGCTATTGCTAGCGGAAGGTCTATGGTTGTCGCCTCTAGCGTACCGGTTATCAATAGGTCCTCACCCTCTTTGGGTCGGGAGATTTCTGATTTTACGTCTCGGATGGCAACGCCAAGGTCCATGACTGTCTCTTCTTCCTCGCCCTCTACACGGTCCATACCTTCCCCTGTTGCTAACATCATAGTATTAGAGTAGATGGACATGAGCTGTTGCCCCATGAAGGCCATCAACTCCCCGGACTTCTCCCAGTAGTGCAGGAAGACCACTTTGAAGCTTGGTGTGTTGAGGCGTATGCCTCTGGACTCTGCAAGCGCCTGTACATCCTCAAGGTAGAACGAGTAGATACACACTATGATGAAGAGGAAGTAGAAGAGGGAGATTCTTGGGTTCTCTGCCACAAACCTGAGTATGTAGGGATGGACAAAATACATTATGAAACCTAGCACTAATCCTGCGGCCTTGCTGTTGGGGAAGAAATCACCAAGTAATGCTAGCAGGGGCCAGAAGAATCCTATGGCCGAGATCTTGATACCTTCCTTGATGTCTTTCTTCATGGTCACCCACCAGATGATGCCTAGGAAGACGTACAGCAGGCTAAAGAAGAACCATACAGAAAAGTTTGCAAAGCTGGTGGCGTACCTGCCAAAGAAGATGTCAAAGAACAGCAGGGCAAGGGCGAGTAGCCAGAATACTGTCGTGCTTGTCTCCTTGTCAGAAGTGTTTTTTACTTCAGAAGTGTTTTTTACTTCAACTTTCGTTGTTGCAGCCCTGGAGGCTGCCCGGGCAGCCATGAATTTTGAGACAAAGTGAACAGGTTGCGGAACTACAGGCTGCGGAGCGGGTTCTGGCTGAGAAGGCTGCACTGGTTGTGGCGCAGGTTCTGGTTCGGCAACGGGCGCAGGCGGAGCGGGTGTCTGCGCTGGCGGGGCGGGGGTGACAGGCGCGGCAGGTGGTTTTGCTGCTGGCGCCGCCTTTTTCTTGTCATCTAGCGCGCCCATGTCACTCCACCCTGATCTCGAGCTCCAGGATCTCTAATGAAGTTCGTGGAGTGATTTGGAGATAGTTATTTCCTCCTCGGATGATGCGGCTGATGTCTCTCTCAAAGACGGGCTCTTTTTGGTCTATGGCGTCTAAGACGCCGTTGATGTTAGTGATGGCGCGATGGCTCTTCCTGTCATCCACAAAGGTGACTCGCATGACGACGTGGGCCAGGCCTCGCTGTGCGTCAACTTCTAATCGCGAGGGCAGGTTGAAATATTTCAGATAGCCCTGTCCGGGTGTGAAGGAAAGCTCTACGGTTGCCTGTTCTACCTGGGCGCGGCCCTTGTCTAGGAACAGGCGTAGGACGTTCTTGCCAGGCCTGAGCTCGCTCTTGTCAATCTCTTGGACGTTGATGGTGTCACAGCTTGGCACGGTCTGGCTGAGCTGGTTGCCGTTCAATGACACGGTTATGGCACCGACGTCGCTTTGCAGGCAGCTAGGGAAGAAGGTGTACACCGCTCGTTCGATGTTTTCGTATTCTTTTTCGGTCACCGTGAAGCCGTGCTCCATGGTCTGCCGGTTAAGCAACGGGATGTTTTCCACGATCTTTACGTCAAGAAGGTTGTAGGACTTTTTCTCAAAGAATTTTCCTGTCACCTCAAAAGTTAGTTCGTTGATGGGTCGTAGATCGCTCAGGATCAAGGGCGAGGGGCTGGTGACGCGGTCCTCAAAGATTATCCTGTCGTTCAATTTTATTCTTAGCACGCCGTTAGCGTCCTGGACTTGGTAGGTAAGGATGGCGCTTGAGGTTGAGGCTCTGAACTCTATTGTTTTTCGTCTGCTTCTCAAGAATTTTTTGACGTTGAAGAACCCTCCGGTTGCCAACAACTTTGTCTCTTTGGTCTCTTCTAGGAACGCGTTGGGTATGGGAATTTTCAGGCCGTCTGCAGGGATGAAGTCAAGCCTTCCTACGGGTTCTCTTACCAAGATGTCTTTTGTGGCCCCTGGCTGGTTGGGGAAGGGCCCGCCAAATCCTTGGCCTGGCTCTGCAAGTATCTCTGCTCGGTCTGCAGGTGGAAGGAATAGGATGTAGAAAAGGAACAATAGTAGTATGACGCCGATGAGACTGCCAGCTGCGCTAGCATTTGCCTGTCCTTTGCGTTTCACAGTCTTGAGCCAGCCATTGGCTTATTTAAATGTTATGGCACCTACTCTTCGTCGATGCTTTTAAGTAGGAGTGGTGCTAGCAACAGGGTATGCCAAGGATTGCTGTAGGAATCGTGCTATTGGTGGCCATAGCATCGTTATACGTCACCATGGACTCGCCTACTGGCGCCCAGGTCTACGCACCTTATGCTTCTGGAGGGAGCTATGAACCTTACCAATACGATCCTAGATACTCACAGTACAATCAGCACTACCAGCCTAGGGTCTCGCCTTACTACAACGCTTACAACACAGATCCGTATCGGAACCAGTACGGCAGCTACAGCAGCCTTGGGTACAATCCAGGAAGGGGCGGCCAGTCTGGCTTCTACCGAGGTTATTACGATTACAACTATCCTGCTCTAAGACAGTACAGCCCTTACAGTTACTCTGGCTACACACCCTACCGCTACCAAAACTACAACCAAAATTATGATTACTTGTGGCCGGGTTATTGATTAGTGAGTCCTACCCTCTGTGGCGTACCAAGTGTCCCCTTCTGATCTCACGGCACCTTTCTCTCTAGCGCTCAACACCGCGCCACGGGAATAGAAATGACCTAGGCCAGGATTGGCTTCTTCAACTGCCTCCACGACATCCTCCTCACTTGGCTGGCCCAAATCCCGGACAATATTCGCAATCTCATATGAGGGAGGTAGCTGGACTTGCATGACGGAAAAGAATGGTTAGTAGTTTTTAAACCTTACGTGGCTACCTACCTGGAGGGGGTCCAGAATTTTTCGGGAGGTTTCCTGGACATTTGGCGTAGTACTGGGACCCTCTACCGTACTTGATACACTCAATCTGGCCGTGCTCTAATGCAACATCGAATTGGGCAGCTGCGCTCGTGCCTCCATACCCAGGATTTCTTCGTACGGCACGTAGGAGCTTGGCTTTGGTGATGCCTGCATGTCCAAACGCTGCTTTCCGAAGCAGGCTCTCATCGGTTGTTTCAACAATGGTAGAAACGTAAGCGCCAGCACGCGTTCGTTGGACCGCGCCTGCGAGCACTGCGTCACGTAACAGGCAAAATGTAGGAGTGTCTTCTTGCGGAGCAAAAGCATCTTCAATGGCATCCAACACGCGCTTCTGGGTGGCGACCAAACTCATCCCCTGGACTAACAGCGCGATTGCTGCAGGCGTGGGTTGCGGGGCCATGACAGGAAGGAACCATCCAAAGTTTATAAACTTCACGCACGGAGAGAGAATCGTGAATCCCCGGCACCTAGTGCAGGGAGTACTCCTTCTGCAAACGGTGCCTCGGCAGGGTACACCTCAGAAAAGAGAGATTTAGCGCATACGGCCATGTCAGCGTTGGTATCTCCTTTTGGGTAGGGCTCGGTTCGGAAGATGCCGAGAGAGAGTCCTAAGCTTAGGTTGTGTGGTTGGTCATCGCCCAAGAACAGGGGACAGGACCAGTGGTGCTCTGCCCGCAATTCTTCTGGCAGCGTTCCCTCAATCACGAACACGTCCTCAAGGTTGAAAGCAACCCCTTCACCCTCCAAGCGCAACAGATCTGCCACCAGCATTCTGCTGTCAACCTCTCTCTTAGGCCAGTTGAGATGCGGTGGCGCGCGACACCCAACATAGACGTGCTCGCCGTACAAAAGTTGGTCAGATGAGGAATCGCCACCATAATTGGTAACACCCACCTCTAACAGAGAAGAGATAGTATCTCGTCTTTCGTGCAGCAACCTCCATCCTTGATGCCAATGCATGGCAAGTGGAAATATACAGCATATAAAAACCCTGCCGCCAGGTTTATATACTAAGGTTCGTTTCACTCCTGTCGAGGGGTATGAAACTTAACCGATGGTTGCTATCAGTGGCTTTGCTCGTCGTCATGGCGACGGCAGTCCATGCTGAGTATGGCTATGGAAGGAGTCGAAGTTCTGGCAATTGCGGGTATTTTGACAACCCCGTCTACGATCCCTCGTGCGGTTCTGGATCGTACTATGTGGACAAGGCAAGTCCTTACTGGCCTCCCTCCTACAGGGAAGTTAACAGCTCGCTAGAATTCGACTACCGCTATCAGTACTCAGACAACGCCAGGTACACCGGCTTGCAAGGATGGAGTCCTTACTACTACAATCAGTATGGCGGAAATTACTACAACGACCCCGTGTTTGGCTACCAGTACAACAACTACAACCGCAACGATGGCTACTACCAAGGCTACCCCTACAACCAATACAACAACTACGGATACAACAATTTCAACCCGAACAGCTACAACTACAACTCATACCCAACCCACGATTATTACGACCGGTACAATAACAGACGATACGGAAACTACTTTGGCTATCCCTACAGCCAATACTCCTCACCCTACTACGGATATGGAAACTCGTTTGGAAGCTACTACGACTATCTTTCCCCAGGCTACCAGTACTACGGCAGCTAAGCTTTAATACACTAAGTTCTGAACTCTCCTTATGAAGGTCTTGCACAAGCATAAGGAAGAGGTTCGCCTGTTGATCGAGACAGTCGAGGATCTTTGGTATCTTCATTCTATCCTAGAAGAGGGCGACATCGTTGAGGGGAAGACCATAAGAAAAGTCAAGCACAACGAGCAGGAAGGCAGACGCAAGCCAGTGTTCTTGTCCATCAAGGTAGAGAGACAAGAGTTCATGCCCACCCAGCTGCGCGTGCTCGGCACCATCCAAGACGGGCCAGAAGATGTTCCGCGAGGAGAGCACCATGCCTTCACGGTGGAAGAAGGAAGCAAGATAAAAATCACCAAGCAATGGTCCACCTATCACTGGGCAAGAATCAAAGAGGCCACAGAAAAAAAGCCCGTCCACATCTTAATGGTCGTGTTTGATCGCGAGTCCTGCCTGTTTGCTAATGTCCAGCAAAACGGTTTTGACATATTATCAAAACTACAAGGAAACATACAAAAAAAACAGTTCGACCAAAAAGTTCGAGGCAATTTTTTCAAAGACATCGCACAGCAGATCGATGCCTACGAAAAAAGAAAGCCCTACGACCACATCGTCGTGGGCTCCCCTTCTTTCTGGAAAACAGAATTACTACAACAATTAACCTATCCCTGGAAGGACAAGGTGGTGACTGCGGCAGCATCCACCGTGGACGAGGCAGGCCTCAGAGAGGCCTTCAAGAGCGAAGACACAGAAAAAGCGCTCCATCTTGCCTCCACCTCAAAAGAGGTGCGCCTTGTCGAAGAATTATTATCCCGAATCGCGACCTCAGAAAAGGTAGCCTACGGCATAGAAGACGTAACTAAAGCAGCCCAGGCAGTAGAAAGGTTACTCGTCACGAACAACCTTGTCGCGAAAATGAGAGAACAAAAGAAGATGAGGGAGCTAGAAGAGCTACTAAAGGCAGTAGAAGAGGTAAAAGGAAAGATTTTTTTCATCAGTGATGGCCACGAAGGCGGGAAGAAATTGGACGGATTAGGCGGCATCGCGGCGTTCTTAAGGTATATTGTCACCGCATGACCAGAATCCTTACCACAACATTAAAATAGTAGTTCCTGTTTACCACCAAGCAACAGGGAACTGCAATGATTGTCA
>NYZT01000002.1 GCA_002687275.1 Candidatus Woesearchaeota archaeon | reverse complement strand
AGCCACCTGAAGAGAAGCCAAAACAAACTCTCAAGCAAGTGAAACCGCCAAAGCCACCAAGACCAGGTATTGGTGGATCCCGTACAAAAAAAACTGCCATTCCACCAGAGAAGCTTCTAAGACAAGAAGAGAACAACCGCATTCTTGGCGAGCGTGGTGAAGAGCTCGTATTGGATTATGAGAAGAATAAGCTGAGAGAAGCTGGTCGGTCTGATTTAGCTGAGCGAGTTCATCACATCGCTCTTCTGGATTCATCTGCAGGCTACGACATTGTTTCATTTGATGAAGCAAGCGGAGATGAGATTTTCATAGAGGTTAAGACGACCAAGTACGCTCGAAATCGTCCGTTTTTTATCTCTCGCAATGAGGTTCTTAAATCTGAGTCGCTTGGTGACAGCTATAAAATCTACCGGGTATTTGGACTTAACCCTGACGTCAAAGACGCTAGTGAGGTTGAGTTCTACATCAAGACTGGCAGCGTGACTGAGCAGTTCGAGTTAATGCCGACTAGTTACTCGGCTTCGATTAAGCAAAATGATTGAGAGAATGTTATGAGCCTATCTGACATTGAAAAAGCGGTTGAACAGAAAGTACAAAGTGCAAGAGAGCATGCAATAGCATGTGCTAAGCTAATCAATGACGGGAATTTAGCTGGGGCATTAGAATATTGTCGTTCACTGGGAATAGATCCACCTCAGTGCTCTTTGACTGCTCAATCGCGAAATGCTGACAACTTGCGAGCAAAAGCTAAGCGAATGCTTGGAGAAGTTGACTGGTGGGTTAAGCGGCTTAAGTCACAGGCACTGATGGAGTATGAACATAGTCTGAGAGTTAAAGGCCAGCTTCCGAATCATATATCTGATGAGGGGCTTGAGTATGATAAGAAATACTCAAGGCGTCGCTAATTCAATGTCATAGCTGGGAAGCTGTGTTGATCAGCAATCAATTCACAGAAATTTAGAAGGATGAAGGATGGCTACTGAGCAACCATCAAATACAAGTAACTCAACTATAAAATATGCAGTTGTGACAATCGCGCTAATCTGTCTATTAATTCTAATTGTCTATGGGTTGTATTTGTTTATTAGAGCTCCGATGGAAGGTGATAACACTGGTATAGCTTGGTACGCGCAATATGGTGATGCGTTTGGTGTCATAACGTCATTTTTTACTGCTGCAGGTACAATAGGATTAGTAGCTACCATAGTTCTTCAGTATCAGACCTTAAAAGCTCAGCAGCTAGAACTTACTGAAACCAGAAAAGAGTTATCTGCACAAAAGGATGAGCTTGCTGGCCAGCATCGAATGATGCAGCGTCAGACTGAGATATTGAAGGAGCAAAGTGAAACCTCAAACTATGAAGTCTTCTTGAAAGAATATAAGCTTTTATATGACAAAATACCCTCAGCGAAGCAGACTGAGCTAATTGTTAAATATGAAAACCTTGACTTTGAAAAGTGTCTAGATTCTTTAAATGAGAAGGGGGTATATGAGTTTTTAAAATTTATTGATATGTCGCTGGTGTCGATTGGTGGAAAAAGTAAACTGTTTTATATATCAAGGACTGAAAATGAGAAACGCTTTCTGTTCATAGCTTCAGTGCTAGCCGACAGATTATTCAAAAATATTACCGGCCTAATTGGAAACAATATAAGGAAAGAAGAGTTTCTAAATTTTGCTTCAATGGAGCTATGGGTTAGTGAAGATGACTTTGTTTTAAATGCCCTAGGTGAAATATCAAGAGAACAAAGGTCAGATTTTGGCTCTTATTTAGATGAAGCCATTAAACTTAAAAAAAGATTAATATCTCACCGTCAATATAGATTCTATAAGGCCCTAGTTGAAGAGTTAAAATGGAATTGTTCGCCTGAGATTAGTTCTCTTATCGATAAAGCACTTTCAGGTGTTGAAATGACTAGTAGAATTGATTTAGAAAACTTGCTTTCAGTATTGCCTGAGCAAGTTAGTCTTGAGTCTTACGGTTTGACTATATCTAATATTTTTTCCTATCTAACTTCAGATCAGGATGCTATAGATAAAAAGATTGAAAATATAAAGCATTGCAAAACTCAGTTTGACCGAATGCATGACTTGTTATCGAGGTATACATGAGCCAGATCCAACAAGTCTGCGAGCGTATCAATGACACCTTTGTAGTGAAGTGTATCGAGCAGATCCAGCCTGAAATATACCTAGGCTTAGAGATCTCAGACTTAATAAGTGCAATCATTGCGTTCTTTAGTGTGTTGGCTGCTAGTTTTGCTGGTTACGCTGCATGGAAGGCGAATAAGCTTAGTGAGTCAGAGGCTAAAGCAGCTAGGCGGCATAATGTTTTATCGGTAACTCCAAATGTATACTTAAGCACGTTTATAGATAGTAAAGCATGCTCAGTAACATTTTATATTTCAAACAATGGTCTTGGACCCGCACTGATTGATGAGTTTATTGTCAGCGTCAATGACAAAGAGTTTGACCGAGACAAAGATGTTATTGAGTATCTAAGAGCTACATGGATTGATATTCGGGGGCTAAAACTCCACCTGCTTAGCCGCAAGAAAAGGGAGTTCTTAGAGGCGGGTACAAAAAAAGAGTTACTATCAATTACGTTTCCAATTCCGCCTGATCTATCAGGTGACGTGATAATAAATACTTTAAGTGACGTCAAAGCTCGTATCAATTTTAAAGTTAAATACATGGACTTATACGAAAACCGGATGAAAGATTTGAAGTTGCGCCCTTGACACCCTGATAACAAAAAACTAACCTAATTCCCATACTCCGTTTTTCCGTCCGGAACCCGCCTTGTGCGGGTTTTGTCGTTTCTGGGGTTTAGATTTCTTGAGCTGGCATGCTCTATAGCCGCTGTTCGTTAACTCGTTCAGCGGCTTTTTTATTTTCGCAACGCCTCACGTTGCTTTCTCGCGCTGTGATAGCGCTACTGTCCGAATGCCTGACGCTGTGAAGCGGGGCGTAACATGGAAACCTATTTATGTCTGATGAAATACCAGCTCTTCGTAATGAAATGCGAGAGCAGTTTAGCGCATTGACAACTGCTTTAAACAAAATGGCGTCGTCAGTATCTGAGCTAAGCACGCTTGTCGCACGATCCGAAGAGCGACACTTACGACACGATGATGGTATGCGTCGCATGGTGAAGCAGCTAGACGACCACGAAGCACGCATCCGTCAAAATGAATCTTACAAGCTTGAGCAAGCTGGATCGTTCAAAGCAGGCTGGAAAGTCATCACCGTGGCTGCATCTGCTTCTGCATTCGTTGCAAGCATAGCCGTAACTGTTGCTGTTAAGGTGTTCTTATGAGCCTAGACCTTGGCCAATTCCGTGACTTAGTTGTGCGACCTACGCTCAAAGAGTTCGGTATGTACAGCGAAGCAGCTGAGCAGTTGCTTATGGGTACGATCGCACAAGAGTCTCGCGGCACTTACTTGAAGCAGCTAGGCAATGGTCCAGCACTTGGATTATTCCAGATGGAGCCAAATACCCATGAGGACATTTGGCTGAACTACTTGAAGTATCGCCCGACGACACAGGAAGAGTTGCTTGCCCAGGTGCCCAGTGCTTCGCATGATTACGCATTGATGCACCATGTACCGCCGCATGAAGAGCTGGTGAGCAATCTTAAGTACGCGACCATCATGTGCCGCCTACATTACCGACGAGTGCCTAAGTCATTACCCAAAGCTGGCGACATCGAGGGCTTAGCTCGTTACTGGAAAGAACACTACAACACGGCATTAGGTGCTGGAACCGTGGAAGAGTTCTGCGAGAACTTCCCAAAGGAGCTGTACCAATGAGCTTTCTAGCAGGATTATCCAGTTTGTTTGGTGTAGTGACCAAGCCGTTCGCTGATTACTTAACAACACGACAGCAAACAAAGGCCGCCGCAGAGTCTGCTAAAGCCAAGATCGCTATGGCTAAACAAGATGGCGAGACTCAGCTACAGCTAAGCGCTGCAGAATGGGAAGCCATTTCTAAGCAGAACGAAGCAGGCTCTTGGAAAGATGAGTATGTGACGCTTGTGATCACCTCACCATTTGTTTTGCTGTTCATTTCTTCTGTTATCTCGGCTTGGACTGGCGATGCACGTTACGTCGAAGCTGTGAGCGCTGGTATCGATTCCTTGAAAGGACTAGGTGTCGATATGGGCGAGCTAATGACTATCGTGGTGTTTGCAGCAGTAAGTATCAAAGGCGTAGAGCGCCTTAAGAAGTAAATCATGGCTAAGTCAAAATACGACATTGAAGCGATTGAGGCCGACTACCGAGCTGGTCAATTAAGCTTACGCGCAATCGCTGACAAGCACGGCTGTTCTGAGGGTTCGATCCGCAAGTGGGCGCTTAAGTATGGTTGGTCACGTGATCTAAGCGAAAAGGTTAAGGTCGTTACTAAGGCTAAGATTGCCAAGACGCACGGCACTCGCAATGTACCACCGCGTGAAGATGGTCAGCCGTTCACAGAAGAGCAGATCGTAGAGCAGGCGAGTAACAGCGCCGTTGAGTTGGTGTCGAGTCATATTCAAATGGCTGCTGATCTGCGAAGCATTCTAGGCAATTACACTGGGCTACTTAGGGATCAGGTTCAAGCTGGAAGGGTTGCTGTCCAACTTAAGGATGGCACCGTAGTCGATATAGACGTGCCGCTTGAGTACGTGGGTAAGTGCATTAACAGCGCAACACAGTCATTCGAGCGCCTAGTAAAGATCGAACGCCAAGCATTCAGCCTAGACGAAGACAAAGACGAATCCACAAAAGGTAAGACGCTGGACGAATTGCTTGCGGAGGTAGCACCAGATGACCTCCAAGACAGCTAATAGCCGAAAGTTAGACCTTTGGCGCGGTGAGAAGCTATTAAAGCAGCACGCGAACGGTAATCTAAAGACCAAGAAGCAGCTCATAGAGGCATTAGGAAACAAGTGGTTTCGCCTCAACTCGCTTTACCACATCAAGGATAAAGACGGGCGGCAAGTAAGGTTTAGGCCGAACAAGGCGCAAAAGCAGCGCTTTGTTGACCGACACTTTCGGGACCTAATACTTAAGGCCCGACAACTTGGTTTCACCACGTTTGAAATGATCGATGCGCTAGACGATTGCCTATTTATCAAAGACTTTAGCGCTGGTTGTATCTGTCACAAGCTGGATGATGCGCAAGACATATTCGACAACAAGATACGCTTTGCTTACGAGAAGATTAGCGAGGCGTGGTTAGAGATCTTTAAAAAGATCGGCTTGGCATTCCCAAAGCCAGAATCAGNCCGATCAATGGGCTATACGTTTACGAATGGCTCGAAAATCAAAGTATCAACGTCTTTCCGTGGCGGTACGTTGCAGCGCTTGCACGTATCCGAGTTCGGCAAGATATGTAAGCAGTTCCCAGAAAAAGCGCGCGAGATCGTTACCGGTGCCTTTGAGGCCGTTGGTCTAGGCAATCAGATCACACTGGAATCAACAGCAGAAGGGCGCGAGGGGTATTTCTTTCAGTACAGCCAAAGCGCTCAGAAGAAGAAAGAAGCCAGCGCAAAGCTAACGGAGCTGGATTTTCAGTTTCATTTCTTTCCCTGGTGGCAAGAGCCTGCTTACAAGCTGAATCCCGAAGGTGTTGTGATACCACAGCACTTGATCGATTACTTCGACACACTGGAATCATCGCAAGGCATTAAGGTCACGCAGAATCAAAAAGCGTGGTATGCCAAGAAGGCCGAAGACCTTGGCGACGATATGACTCGGGAGTATCCGAGTTTTCCAGACGAAGCCTTTAACCAATCTGCTAAAGGTGCTTACTACCTAGAGCAGATGCGCGACATTCGACGCACGCAACGACTCACTAGCAAGGTTCATTGGAACAAGTCACTGCCAGTTATCACGGCGTGGGACTTGGGCATGAATGACAGCATGGTGATTTGGTTTGCCCAGATCGTAGGCCGTGAAGTTCATTTGATCGACTACTACGAGAACAGCGGCGAAGGCCTAGAGCATTACGCGGATTACGTGAACTCGAAGCCATACCGATACGCTCAACACTATGGACCGCATGATTTGGCGGTACGTGAACTGGGTACTGGTGAAGCTCGAATTGATATAGCTGCTCGCTACGGACTTAAGTTCGAGATTGTGCCACGGATCAGCAACCATCAAGAGGGCATCGAATCAGTACGCCGATTCTTGCCACAGTGTTGGTTTGACGAGAACGCTTGTGAACGTGGTGTGACGTGTCTCGATAACTACCGCAAAGAGTGGGACGAACGTTTAGGCGCGTACAAGAAAACGCCGCTACACGATTGGGCATCACACGGTGCCAAAGCATTTGAAACACTCGCAAGAGCACCAATTTTTGAAGCTGTCGGTTTTGCTGGCAGTGCATCAAACAGATCATCCGGTGGATGGGGAGCACATACTTAATGGCAACGTACAAAACAGCATCACTCAACGAAGTAGCGCACGCTATCGCCAAGACGCTTGATGGTCATGTGCTGCAGCCGACTAAGTTTCGCCCAAACATCGGCAAGTGCTTTATCAAATTTGGTAAGGCTGGCACAGATAAGCAAGGCTTGATCCTTGTTAAGTGTGAACTGCTTGGCAACTTTGGCGCTCAGTTCGAGCTATCACAAGAGCAACTAAGCAACGACTTCACTGGCACGCTTCAAATCATGCTAGACGAACTCAATCANGCGCACGCTGCAGCAGAATACCGCCGCAACCATGAGCGCGGAATCATTAACACACGTTTCAAGAGCCTAGAGCAGTAATATGTCAAAGCTTGGTTTACTAAATTTCCAGTCAAACGACGAATATCTGGCAAAGCAGGAAGCAGAAAAGACTCGCCAGCGTGAGCAACAGCGCATGCTAGAGATCGAGACGGCACTGGCTGGTCATATTCGCAAGGCTTGGGATGCGGCTAAGATGGCCAAGCAGGACGTAGAGCAGCGCTTACTAGACTGTATGCGCCGCACTCAGGGCAAGTATGACCCTGATAAGCTAGCTGCAATCCAGCAAAGTGGCGGTAGTGCGCTGTTTATGATGCTGACAGCCACTAAGGTTCGTGCTGCTTATTCATGGGTGTGTGACATTATCCTACCTGATGGCGAAAAGTCATGGGGCCTAGAGCCCACACCACTTGCTGATCTGCCACCAGAAATGATGATGCAGATTAGCCAAGATATTTCTGCTTACTTGATGCAAACCATTCAGCAAGGACAGCCGATTGATCAGTCTGTGATTGATCAGATGAAGCGTAAGGCAACCGACCTAGTTAAAAAACAGGTAGGCGAGAAAGCAGCCGAAGCCGCTGAAGCAATGGAAGCATTGATTGAAGACCAGCTAGTAGAAGGCCGCTGGGAAGCATCGATCAAAGAGTTTATTCACGACTTCTCACAATTCCCGACCGCTTTCGTTAAGGGGCCGATCCTACGCAAGCGCGCAACGCTACAGTGGCAAGCAGGCTGGAGGCCGGTCAAAGGTGACGAGATTCGCACAGAGTTCGACCGCGTCAGCCCGTTCGATATTTACCCAAGCCCTGACGCTAGCGACATAAACGATGGGGCGTACATCTTTCACCGAGTGCGCTTTACTCGCGCCGACCTAACGCGATTGATTGGCGTGGCTGGCTACGATGACGAGTCAGTACGTGACGTGCTACGTGAATATGGTCAAGGTGGGCTACGTGAGTGGCTTTGGAATGATTCAGAGCGCGCACGATTAGAAGGCCGTGAGCACGAAATGCTGTCTAAGCCTGAAACCATTGATGGTCTTCATTACTGGGGCAGCGCACAAGGCACACAACTGCTTCAATGGGGTGTTGATCCTAGTGAGGTTCAAGACCCATTAGCTGAATATGAGATCGATGCTATCTTGATCGGTCGCCACTGTATCCGCTGTGTGATCAATGACGACCCATTAGAACGCCGCCCATTTGGTATGGCTTCATTCCAACCAGTGCCAGGTTCTTTCTGGGGGATTGCTATTCCAGAGCTGATGAAAGATGTACAAGACGTTTGTAACGCCACCGCTCGAAGCCTAGTAAATAACCTGTCTGTTAGTTCGGGACCACAAGTGGATGTTGCTGTAAACCGACTGGCACCCGGTGAAGATGCAAGCAATATCTATCCATGGAAGATTTGGCGCACCAAAACAGACAATGTATCTGGTAGCGGCAACAATCCCGCCCTTCGATTCTTTCAGCCAGCAAGTAATGCTGCCGAGCTGCTTAGCGTTTACAACACGTTTGAACAAAAAGCAGACGATGCAACGAATATCCCGCGTTATGCATATGGTAACGAGAAGGTTGGTGGCGCAGGCAATACCGCGTCAGGCCTATCTATGCTGATGGAGTCCGCAAACAAAGGTATCAAGGCAGCTATTGGTCACATCGACACAGGCGTGATCCGCCCAATGATCGAGGCAATGTGGCTTCACAATATGCTGTACAGCGACGACCCAGCCGTGAAAGGCGATTGTAAAGCTGTACCGCGTGGCTCAAGTGCCATGCTGCAACGTGAGCGCACGAACTCAATGCGTCAGCGCCTATTTGAAACGGTAGTAAATCCAGAGATCGTACAGCAAGCACTGGGCGTTAAGGGGCAAGTTGAACTACTGCGTGCCGTGATCAGT
>NYZT01000001.1 GCA_002687275.1 Candidatus Woesearchaeota archaeon | reverse complement strand
AAGAATCCAGACCTGACCGAGTACAGAGCTCAACTAACCGAAAGAATTGCTTTGTACAACCAGGCAGGCGGAATCTACACGACTCAGCTAAAAACGCTGTACCAAGAAAAAAGACGTGTTGAAGCTGAACAAGCAGCTAGAGCTGCCGGTGTCGAGACAACTAACGACATAGGCAATGTTCTTACCGAAGAGACAGAAGGCGGAGCTGAAAAGGCCAAGCAAAATCGAGACGCGCTTCGAGGAAGATTCCACGACGCTAAAACCATCGATGCAGATGTTCAAGATGAACCTGCGGCTGAACCTGAAGCAGAAGCTGAACCTGAAGCAAGAGCTTACAGTGATTTCGCAATCCCTGTGTATGCTGTGCTAAACTCTAGCAACAGAAGCTTCGAAGCCTACCAAGCAGCTAAGGAAAAACTGGACAACGCACCTGAAGACGTAGAAGCTCCAGGCCCTATATCTGCGGCCGCTAGAGCTAGCTTTGACCGAGAGTACAAAGCTGCAGGTCTAAAGGAAGTCCAAAACCAGCTAGGTGCAGGTAACACGGACAAAGCTTTGGAAGCGTACCAGAACGTTCGCGACATGATCGGCGATGAAACCGTCCAAGTTGAGGTTGAGTACAAGACTCGCTTTGGAAGAAAGAAGATCCGAACTGAGACTGTTCTTGTTCGCGACCAACTTGACCAGAAAACCGGCTACACAGCCGAATAATTTTTCTTTTTACTCTTTTTCTTATTTTCTATAACTACTCTACAATAGTTACAGACCGATAGCTTTATAAGGCACGTGTGACTTTCTCGTCTATGAGCACAAAAACACTTATTCCTATTATGATCGCTGCCGGTGTCCCCTTTTTAAGTGGCTGTGGCAAGAATCACGCAAACGAAGACGCCAAATTAAGAGCACATTCCCAACGGATAAGCGCAGATATTGACCAGCAATCTATCGCTGCATTCAGAGCAGAGGAAGCCCAGAAAGCGCAAGCTACACAACCTAGAACCCAATCCAGAACACAACCTAGAACGAGCAGAACAGTCGTTACAACTACAAACGCTACACAACAAGTTACGCCTCTAACCCAAGCAGAGGTAGACAGAGTAAAGAGACAACTAGCAGTAGCAGCACGACAATACGGAAGCGCTCTAGGCCAGTCAGCACAAGAGGCAGGCCAAGTAAGCGACCAGTATGCACGAAATACTACGTTAACAATCGCACAAAGACTTGCTGTAGAAAACGCAAGAAAAGCTAAAGAAGCTGAGATCGAAGGCGCAAACTGGCTAAGCAACCAGCTAACCACAGCAAAAGAAGACCAGCTAGAACTTGCCCGAAGAGACGCAGCAGAAAAAAAGGGCAGATTCAGAAAAGAAGTAGGTCTTGAGGAAAGAACCGAACCACAGTATGAAGCTCCAGTAGAGCAACGCACAGAAGAGGCACCTGAGGAACAGGCTCCTGAGCCAACAAGCATGTTGCCACGACCAGACGCACGCGTTAGAACTCTAGACGGTATCACTAACCACTACATTCGCGCCATGGGCGAGAGAATGGAAGGACAAACACTCGATGCTGACAAGCTAAACACAGCAAGAGAAGCTTTTGAGAACGTCGCACTGCAATACCACATTGAAGGCGAGAAATTGCCAACTAAGGTGGTTGACCAGTTCAAAGTAGGCACCAAGGCCTATCGAGTTTTGGAAGGCACCATCAGACTTGGCGACAAGGCACAAGCTGAAGAAATAGCTGAGAACTTTGCAGGCTACCTGAGCGGCAAACAACGCACATGGGCAAACGGCCAATACAAAAAGAAGTTCAACACCGACAAAAAACTATTCGAAAACGTCAGAGAGATCAACTGGGCAAACGCACCTGTCATAGGCTTGCTACACCGACCAGAAGATCCAAGCACAAAGTATGACGGTCGAATGAAGATATACCACGTGGGCAGCATAGCTGGCCACCTACCTATGCCAATAACTGGCACACTTGATCACATCGCTCGATCACAAGGAAAAGAATGGAGCTTGTTTTACGCTCCAGAAAATCTACGACAGGCAGCCTTTGACGGACCACTAATCGTGGGCGTTGACGGCAGCGAAGTCGCAAAAGAGCTATTGAAAAACCCAGGAGCCTACATTGTAGAGAATCCTGGTCAGTTCGTCAAAACCGGCGCCTCAACAGCAGGATGGATCTTTGTAGGATTACACGCTGCTGGTGGCTCAACCCCGACTGGTACCACTGATGGTGGCGGTAGCGGCACCACACTTGGTGGCGGTCACAGCGGCGGCGCAGGCACAAATTAACATTCATGCGTAACACCATTGCACTGGCAATTGCAGTACTTCTAGTATTACCTACTGTTAGCGCAATAGCTGACATTACGTACGAGTTCAACGTCAACAACATAGAAGTCGAGGCGTATGACTGTCTAGACGCCAAATGTAAGAACGTTCGAGGATTCTCAGGTAGTTTTCCAAACGGACAGACCACGAACAACGGAAAACTCTTGGTAAGGTATCCAAGCACGCTAGCCACACAGTACGGCTATGCAATGTACTATTTTTCACCAAACTATCTTGTCTTTGAGGGCAAGGCCACCTGGCACACTTTCGGTGATGGTGGCACGGCAACAGCAAAAGCACCTGTAACAATGACTCGGAAGGCGGTGTGTAGAGCCCAGATAGACAATTTTGAGGTCATCAATGACGCATATGCAAACGTTCCTGTAGTTATCGACGTGGCAGCAAGCATGGACGCAGACACCCACAGCGCCTTTGGATTAGTGAACAATAACATCGACTACATCCCGCCACACCGAAAGGCACAGTATTATAGCGTAGACACAGAGGTTACTCTCATCGTTGAGGATCCTAACAACAGGGAATCCAGACAGGTAAAAACCTACAACGGAAACAACGCCATCTTTGCTGACACCAAGGTAAAAACAAAATTCACCTACACGCCTACGAAGACAGGTAGACACGAGGCCACCATCAGAGCAAAGGTCATCGACAGCCAGTGCGCCTCCCAACAGACGCAAAACAGCAAGAAAAACTTCAAAGTATTGCCTGCGTTGCCAAGAAATGAATGTTATACACTAGTAAACAATTTACGAGCAGAACCAGGCCCTACAACAAGTATTTTTGTATCAAAGATCAGCAACTACGCCACCAACTTCCCACCTAATGATCCTCGCTACCAACTAATCCCTGTGCGCACCGAGTTAG
Organism: Candidatus Woesearchaeota archaeon; assembly: GCA_002687275.1. Lineage (GTDB taxonomy): Archaea > Nanobdellota > Nanobdellia > Woesearchaeales > ARS49. Next base: position 71,830 of record NYZT01000001.1, on the reverse strand, counting down.
AGTACACCATTGACCTGGCAGATGGATCTGACGTGGACAGAGACACACTGCTAGCGGCCAACCCGAACAGCAGAGATCCTGTGACGCACAAAGAGGTGTTTACCTTGCCACCAGGCTCACACAAAGTAACCGTCCAGGGCGCATCGCTAAGCCCGCTCTGTAACAAGCGCTCACCAGAAACAGTGTCTACCACGTTCTTCGTTCCCCCTGCTCCAACCTTCAGCGTTAGCTTCACGGTTCTTGACAACGAAGGAAACAAGGTAAACGGTGCAGAGGTCTCGCTTAGCGGAAGAAAACAATCTACCGTCAACGGCGTCACGGTCTTCACCAAACTCGCACCCTCAACCTACACGTACGCCATCACCCATGCCAAAGGAAAAGCAAAAGGACAGGTGCAGGTAAATACAGACAAGTTCCTCACCGTAGTTTTGCAACCAGAAACATTCCTGCTCACCATAAACGTAAAAGACAAGGACACTGGCGCGCCACTAAACGCAGAGGTGGCCATCGCAGGCCAGATCTTGCAAACCCCTGGTGGCCAGGCAAAGATTAGGTTAACTAAGGGCACGTATCCACTAACGGCAACAAAACCTGGGTTCGAGACTGTCTCACGAAACGTTAACCTGGACGGCGACAAGGCTATAACCATACAACTCAAGAGCATACCGCCAAAAACATTCACCTTAGGAGTCACCACGGTCAACGCAGCCAACCAGAGAATAATCAACGATGTTGACGTTAACGTAGGTGGCGTTGTCAAGAAGACGGTTAACGGGCGCGCAGCCTTCGACGTCAAGCAGGGCAGCCATCTTGTCGTTGCAAGCAAGGCAGGCTTCAGGCCTGGCAGCGTCACGGTTGACGTACAGCAAAACAAAGAAATCATACTTGAGATGGCGCCGGTGACAAGAACACACCAGCTAACGCTCGTGGTCCAGGACCAAAATGGCGCTCCAACAAACGCAACAGCGTCGATTGCAGGCCAAACCTTCTCGGTAAACGGACAGGCCTCTGTAACCGTCCCTGAAGGAACGCACACGCTTGTCGTGACAAAGCCAGGCTTCATCACCCATCAAGAGACCGTGGTGATGGATACAGACAAGACAGTCACCGTACGACTACAGCCTGTCTCCACAAGCCACGCGCTAACCATCGTCGTGCGCGACCAAGGAGCTCCAACGACCGCAACAGCGTCGATTGCAGGCCAAACCTTGCAAGTTAACGGCCAGATAACCATAAGCCTACCTGCGAACACGTACACGCTTGTTGTCACAAAGCCAGGATTCCTTACGCGCCAGCAAACCGTCGCGCTCACAAGTGACTTAGTGGTGACGGTAGACCTACAACGGGTCCCGCCCAACCAGTTCAACCTAGGAGTCATCGTTATTGATGAACCTACACAGACGCCTCTAAACGGTGCAGACGTGGTCGTTGCAGGCCAGACAAAGCAAACCGTGGGCGGAAGAGCAGACTTCAGCCTAGCCAATGGAACCTACGACATACTCGTGTCTAAGGCGGGCTTCCAGACAGGAAGGGCAACAGTCAACCTACAAGGGAACCTAGATGTCACGTTCCAGCTAAGGCCTGTGGCTCCTGTCCAGCACACGTTAACATTCCTAATCACTGATGGTCAAACAAGTAACCCTATTAGTGGGGCTACGGTGACCGCGGGAGGCCAGTCGCGAACTACGAACGCTGCAGGAGTTGCTTCGTTCGTGCTCACCGCTGCAACCTATACCTACACTATCCGTGCGGCATCGTTCTTGGATGCAACTGGCACGGTTAACCTTAACCAGGACACAACTGTTGCCGTGGCGCTCCAGCGAACGCCTCCAGGGACGTTTAATCTTGGCGTCATAGTTGTTGATGAACCTACACAGACGCCTCTTAACGGTGTCGATGTTGTTGTTGCTGGCCAGACAAAGCAAACCGTTGGCGGAAGAGCTGACTTTTCACTAACGCCAGGAACGTATGACATTCTTGCCTCCAAGGCAGGCTTCCAGACAGGAAGAGTGACGGTAAACCTACAATCAAACCAAGACGTCACCATACAGATAAGACCTGTGGCGCCTGTCCAGCACACACTAACCTTCGTGGTAACCGACGGCGCTAGCCCGGTCCAAGGGGCAAACGTGTCTGCAGGCGGACGATCACAGCTTACCAACAGCGCAGGCGTGGCAAGCTTTGTGCTACCTGCTGCAACCTACACGTACACGATAACTACAGGCGGGATCTTTACCCCGGAAACAGGCACGATAAATCTCAACCAAGACACGACGCTAGTCGTGTCATTGACACGACCCGTCTTCACGCTTACGGTGCTGACCCAAGACCAAAACAGCCAACCTCTCGACGGAGTTTCCGTTCTCGTAGGTGGCACCACCCGACTCACGGTCAACGGCCGGGCAGACTTCACCGTGGCAAGAGGCACACACCTTGTCCAAGCGTCAAAGATAGGATTCACTCCTGTCCAAACCACGGTTGATGTACAACAAGATACCTCCGTGACGCTAACCCTGCAACCGCAGGTGGTCCGCCACACGGCATTCTTCTTAGTTACCAACATCTTTACCGCCCAGCCAATCTCTGGAGCAACCATACAGGTAAGCGGCTCCACGCTGGTGACAGACGTCGCAGGAAGGGCAAACGTGAGCCTAGCTGCAGGCCAACACACCTTCACGGCAAGCGCGGCAGGCTTTGGAAGCGAGCAGGCAACCTTCACGCTCAACCAAGATATCAACATCAACGTGGCCATGACGCCTGCAACCTCGAGCCTGCAAAAAGCCACGTTCACCGTGCTAGACGCACGCACAAGAGACCCTATAGAAGGGGTGAAAATAGACTTCCAGGGCGTTGCAACGCTCACCAACCGGCAGGGCAAGGCAACCATATTGAACGTCCAAAACGGCACGTTTACGGCAAAAGCAAGCCATGACTCTTATCTAACCATAACGCGAGTGGTTACGATAGCAGGAGATAAGGACGTAACTATATTACTGCCAAGAAACCCTGACGTGGAGTTTGACGATGATTCCTTTGCCATTCGCCTAGAAAACATCAACATCCAGCCAATCTCATACGATGGCATGGTGCCTATCACTGTTGAGTTTAAGAACTCCGGCAACAAGGAGATCGAGAACGTTCGTGTCGTGGCAAACCTTCTAGGAGAGTTTGGTCGTGCAGGCACGCAACCCGTTGATTTACGGCCTAATAACCGGGTTACCCAGAGGTTAATCGTTTGGACAGACGGAGCACAGGGCACCTATTGGCTCCGTGTCACCGTCGGAAACGGCAAGCATTCGCGAACCATCCACCGCGAGGTAACCTTTTACTGAGGGCCAGTAATCGCTTATAACTACTCCTGAATGAGGAAGTTACCGAAAGATTTATAAGCATGTACTGAATACCAAAAAAAATTGGGGGTAGAACAAATGAAAAAGTTAGTAGCATTAAGTTTGCTTTTCGTCCTGCTAGCAGTAGGAGTACAGGCAATACCAATCACCATCGACACAGTAGAGGTTGAGGAGGTGCTACTTGTTGAAAATAGCACGTCTAGGCTAGATGTTGAGCGAGACGACAGACTAGACGTACGTGTCAAAATTACCGCCCAGGCATCCCTAGACAACGTAGAAATACTCGGTTTCATCTCGGGCTTTGAGTACAACGATATCCCTGGAGAGAGAATCTCCGACATCACCCAGGTGTTCCAACTAGACGCCAACGTAAGCTATGTGAGAACCCTCAAAATCCCGCTACCAGACGACGTAGACGTGGATGACTACAAGCTAAGAATTATAGTCTCTGACCGGTTTGGAGAGAGCACCCAGGCCAACTTTGACTTCAAGATAGACACAAAAAGACACGACCTACGCATCGAGGACGTCATCCTGATACCTGGCAACAGAGTGCGAGCAGGAGCAGCCCTTCTTGGTAAGGTAAGAATCGAAAACAAAGGACAGCGAGAGCTTGACGACGTAAAGGTCGTCATGGGCATCCCTGCCCTAGGCGTGTCTGCAACAGACTACATCGATGAGATCAAAAACAACGACCGACAAGACGAAACAGAAGAGATGTTCTTGCGCCTGCCACAATGTTCAGAGCCAGGCGTCTACAAGATGGTCGTGGATGTGTATTATAATAACAACCGAGACCACGAAAGCACAAGCGTGGATGTCCAAGTGACAGAGAACGATCTTTGTGGCAAACCCGCACCAGGTACGCCAAGCACACCAACAGGTGGCGTGGTGGCAGGCACGAACTTAGTAAGCGTGCATGCTGGAGAGAGCACGATCGTACCCTTTAGCATAACCAACAGCGGCGGCACACAACGTGGCTACAGCATGAGCTTCCAGGCTCCTGCAGGCATATCCATCAAGGTAAGTCCAAGTAGCACAGTCATCGTTGGACCTGGCAAGACAGAAACCTTGTTCGTGTCCATCGAAGCTGGAGACCTACACGGACCACAAACCGTGGTGGCAACCGTGAGTTCGGGCACCGAAGTCGTTGAGAGCGCCAACATCACCGTAGATGTTCAAAAGGGTAAACCAAAGTCTAACAAGGCACTACAAGGAGTGCTTATCGCGCTGGTTGCAATCTTAGTGCTCATCGGACTCGTCATGGCCTTCAAGAGGACGGGAGATGACGGCACCCAGCCATATTATTAATCTTTTCATGAAACTCATACCACTGGCACTAATGCTGCTGGTGCTCGCAAGCACCGCGGTTGCTCTCCAAGAGAGTCTGCTTGTTAGCGGGCCATCTGACGTCTCACTACTCGCTTGTTCGACACAACAAAAAACTATTTTGGTTACAAACTCTGGTCAGATAACCTCGAACTACCGCGTCATCCACCAAGGGCCCAGCTGGTCAAGCATATCTCCCGCAGGGTTTATACTTCCCTCAGGAGCATCCCAAACGCTAACCCACACCTTCAGCGTTCCCTGCAACGCTCCCACAGACCAAATTTCTACCACGGTGACTACTGTTCTCGGAAACACCCAGACCCTCAACCAGCGATTACTCATAGCCGTACCCCAAAACGTACGCCTAACCCCACAAGTAACCCAATCCTTCACCACTCCTTGTGATCCTGCCAACTACACACTACACGTACAAAACATCGGCAGCTTCCCTGACACGTTCACGCTAAGCGCAGAAAGCAACATACCCCTGAGTAGCAGCGCGGCACAGATAACCCTACAACCAGGCCAGGCAACCTACGTACCCGTAGTTGTCGTGCCAACATCCTGCACGCGCGCAGGAAGATACACAGTAAACGCCGTTGCAAAGGCTGCAAACACTGGCATCGAACAACGAGCAGGACTCTTGTTAGATATATACAACCCCGGCATTCCAGCACTCACCGCACCCTCTGCACGCATTGACTACCGAGCAAGAAGCCTACCCTTCACCATCCAGAACACCGGTCAGAGGGCAAGCTACACTCTCAGCGTCCAAGGACTAAGCTGGGCAAGCGTTAACCCTAGCGCCATAACACTAGATGCCGGCCAGAGCACCACGGTAAACCTAAACCTTGCACCCGCGGCAACAGTACAACAAGGACTCTACAAGACAAACCTGGTTGTTAACGGCCACAAACAGTACAACTTTCCCCTCCACCTAAACCTCAAGCCCCCAACATTCTGGGAACAGTACCGAATACCCATCCTCATGCTGGTGTTGCTACTCTTAGTGTGCGCAGCAGTAGCCGTAGCCTTTATCCAACACACCAGCACGCCAGAATACAAAGAAAACCAAAAAAGACGAAAAGAAGAGATGCTGGCAAAGCTCAAAGAGAAGCTAGCCGTCAAGCGCCAGCAAGAGGCAGAGCGCAAACAGGCCAAACTCCAGCGAGAAAGAGAGAGACAACAAGTAATACACCAAAAACAACAAGCCAAACTCCAAAAACAAAAAGATCGCCAAAGAAAAATAGACCAGGCAAAACTCTCACGTGAGCGCGTCCAGACCAAACGCGAGGCAGACCGGCTCAAGCGAGAGCAAGATCGCAAATCCCAAAAAGCTGCAAAAGCACGCAGAAAGCCAATACCCTGGCTGAAAATCCTCTGGGTCATACTATTATTAGCCATACTTGGCTTGCTCGTCTGGGCAGGCTTCAAGTACTGGGGAGCGGTAACCGCAAACAAGAAGTACGTCTACGCAGGGCTCATCGCGCTAGCAGTGGTGCTATTCTTGCTCTGGCTACGCATACTCATACCAAAGATCAAGGCCTGGCTTGCGGATCTTCGAAGAAAACGTGATCTACGAAAGATAGAACGCAGGAAAGAAAAAGAACACTATCTCAAAGCGCGCGAGGAAGAGAGGCAAAAACGCATTGCAGAACGCGAGGCAGAGCGCAAGAGCAAAGAACAAGAAAAGCAGCAGCGCGTCGAGCACAGACAGAAGGCCCTGCTCAGCCACTGGGAGGCACGCAGAAGCGAGCAGCTCAAGGAAAGAATAGACAAAGAATACCGCAAGATGAACTACGTGGTGGGCAAGCAAGACGTCGTCCAGCACGTACGCCAGAGCAGAGCCGGCTGGCTCATCCTCCTAGGAGCGTTAATCGTCCTCATCGGGCTAGGATTGCGCTTTAAGGCAGTCATAACACGCAATCTAGGCGCGACACTGCTCGCCATAGGCCTGCTGTTCTTGTTATACCTCTTCATACAAATACTGCGCACCCACATCACCCGCGTAAAGGTTCCCGTTGTTGTCAACAAGGCAAGCGTCTCCACGCCATGGGAGCTAAGCAACCTCAACTTTGAGGCAACCTCCCCCATAAAGGACCTAGAGCTACGACTCAGAAGAAGCAGGTGCAACCTGACGTTCCTGCCACCAAACGGCAAGCCCTACAAGTATTATAGAGTAGGAGCCAACGTTCGCGAGGAACACCTAGGCAAGTCACTGGTCACGTTCAAAGTACCCAAATCCTTTGCAAAGAACGGAGAGGTACGCGTAGCACAGCTCACCAGCAAGTGGGAAGACCTCTCACTAACCCGAGTGAGCCAGGACGCCCAGTACGAACACTACCAGGCAAGAACAGACAAGCTCCTAGGAACCTACGTGGTCTATCTTAAGGAGAAACCTGTCTCTATCAAGGCACCAAAGCGCACAAACCTACTCATGCCGCTACTTATCGGCGTCGTGCTAGCACTACTCTTGATCAGCCTGCCACAACCCACCGACACCGTGGTGGAGGGTATTCCTGAGCAAACCTGGAGGCAAGACGAGGTGCACGCGCTCAACCTGAGCACGTTCTTCAACGATCCAGATGGGGATAGCCTGACCTATGACGCGCAGCCAACAAGACACATCCGTATCGACGTGTTCAGAGACACTGCTACCTTTGTCCCTGACGACGGCTGGCACGGCCGAGAGTTCACCACCATAACCGCGAGTGATGGCAAAGGCGGGGTGGCAACCTCCAACACAGTAGTGCTTAACGTTGAGTCAAGATTGCTGAAAGCAAGCTACAGAAGCATAATCCAAGGCGTGCTAGCCATCATCCTAGTCATCCTGGTGTTGGTGTATGGCCTACGCAACGGTAAGCAAGCCGATAACAAACAGAGCGGCAATACCCACAGTAAGCCAAAGCGGTAGGTTGAGCGAGAACTCTGGAGACTGGTTGCCATTATTTTTTGCCCTGACAAACATGGCCATGATGAGTATGCCTGCTAGGCCTCCACTTACCGTGCCTGCGAGGTCTAGCGTTCTCACAAAGCCCTCGTTAGCCCCAAAAAAGATGAGCAAAGGAACACCAAACGTTAGCAACGCGCTTTTTACTTTTGAGTAGCCTGCCTCTAGCATTATCTCCCTCAGCGCAAACCCTAGTCCTGCGAACGAGGTGGCCATGGCTAGCACCGCAAACCCGTTCAGCACGAACACGCCCAGGGGTCCTAGAACCTTTCCTACGCCAACAGTGGCTACCTGGGTTGTTGCCCCTCCTGTGATCGCAACCACGATCAAAGCAAACGCGGCATAGACCGCCATAGGGATTACCGAACCCCACACTATGGCCTGCTTAAACAGTCTCTTTCCTGTAGCCTGACGGACGTCAGGAAGGATGCCCATGCCCATGTAGGCAAACACAATGACGCCGTACGGTAAGAACCAGTGCTCAGACATCGGGGTGAGGTTAGCTTCCGAGGCGTAGGGCAGGCCCACCACGATGGTGATGCCGACGACGGCAAGCAAGAGCATGACAAAAAAAGATTCAAAGCGCTCAAACCAACGCATGCCTCCCAGGACCACCAAACTAGCAAGCACGTAGAACGCCATGCTTGCTTGCAATTCTGTTAGGGGGAGCAACTGTGCAAGCACCTCGCCCTCTCCTATCGTGTACGCCACCAGGGCTCCATACGTTCCCACAAGGAACGAGACCGCCATGGCCAGCTTGCCATACCTGCCCAGATACCTGCCACAGAGCGCAACAATATGATGGTGGCCTTTCGTTCTTGTGATAACCTCGCCAAAACAAAGATTGACAGCCAGAAAAACCAGGCCAAGAAGCACGATCCATGCTAGACCAACCATGGTTCCCGATTTCGCTGTAACGTACGGAATGCCTAGGATGCCTGCGCCGATGATGGTGCCCACCAGCATGGCGACACCTTGCCAAAGCTTCATGGGAGGAAGCCAAGTGTTGGTACATAAAAGACTATCATTTTATATAACATGACGTCTGCATTTTATCCATGAAGCCCGTCGACGCTGTTCTTATTGGTGCGGGCCAAAGAGGCATGAATACTTTTGGAAAATTCGCGCTCACCAGACCGGAGAGTCTCAACTACGTTGCGGTCGTGGAGCCAGACAAAGAAAAAAGAGACATGTTTGGCGAGCATCATGACATCCCTGACAGCAAGCGGTTTGCAAACTGCGACACCTTGTTCAGCAAAAAACCCCTGGCAGAGGCAGTGGTGATCGCTACTCCGGATAGGATGCACTATGAAAACACCCTGTGTGCGTTTGATGCTGGCTACAAGCACGTGCTTCTAGAAAAACCCATAGCGACAAGCGTCGCTCACTGCATCGAGATCGTTGAGAGGGCAAAACAAGCCAGGGCGCGACTCATGATCATGCACGAGATGCGCTACACGCCCCTGTTTGCGAGCATCAAACTTCTTATCGACAGCGGAGCGGTGGGAGATGTCAAGAAAATAAACCAAACCGAGCAGGTAGGCAACTGGCACTTCCCCCATAGCTATGTCCGGGGTAACTGGGGCAACAAGGAAGAGTCTGGACCTGTGGCGCTGACAAAATGCTGCCATGACTTTGACATTTTTCATTGGCTGGTGGGCAAGCCATGCAAAAAAGTGAAGAGCTGGTCAAAGGAGCTGTTCTTTCGCGAGGCAAACGCGCCAGGACAGGTGCCAGCAAGGTGCACTGATGGGTGCAGCCACAAAAAAACGTGCCCGTACTATGCCCCTCGCTTGTATACTGCGGCCAAGACGAGCCCAAAACTGAAGGCGCACGTCCACCCCAGCCAGGATCACGAGGTAATACTAAAGGTGTTGCCCAAAAGCCCGTACGGCAAGTGCATCTACAAGTGCGACAACGACGTCCCTGACTACCAAGAGACAGATCTGGAGTTTGAGGACGGGCTCAAGGTGCATTTTGTGATGGAACAAGAAGATCCAAAGTGCACGCGCAAGATAGAAGTTGTCGGTACCAAAGGAAGGATTACGGGAAGCCTAGACGCTGGAGAGTTATTCGTGTATGGAGACGGGAAGAAGAGGCGTGTTGAGCTGTCTGGCGATCCTGCAGAGCACTGGGGCGGCGATCCTAGACTCATCCAGGACTTTGTCTCTGCCATCCGAGGTATGACCACCCAGGTGAGGACGAGCGCAGAGGAAGCACTACACTCCCACCTTATCGCCTTTGCAGCAGAAGAGGCAAGGCTGACAGGGAAAAAGGTCGACATGGAAGCGTTTGTCGAAAAAGAAAGAAGGTTACATGTGCCGTTGAAGACTGCTTAGCTATAACGTCTCAATGAAACGCGCATACACTTCTGTTGAAAGGTAGAAGCCTTGTGAGATCATGGTATCCAGTAGATGTTTTGCCTCATTTTTTGTTATGATCTTCTTCGCATGTGAACGATAGAGAATAAACAAGGTGCCGTGAGCCTCAACATTGAGCATGGATGCGTAGGATCGCGCAACATCATCGTCTAGCAACAAGACCAACTTTTTCTTGTGTGCTAAGGAGATCGCTTCTTTCTCTCCCTTACCAATTTTTGAGGTTTGCAAGTTCTTATGTACTGACACGCGCTCTACTAGCACCCATTTTTCTTGTACTGCCTTTTGGAACGCCAGTGTTTCTACTGCTCCTTCCTTCTTAAGAATTTCTGCCCTAACGTGCGCGGGTACGATCACAGTGCCGCAGCACTTTTTCAGCAGATCTAGCCTCCCTAGTTTACCGAGAACGATTATGGGTGAGGAGTTACTGATGATCATTTGGCAGCTTTCATGTCTGTTTCAAGCGATTCTAGCGAGACATGCATGACCTTTTTGCTTTGCGCAGCAACAATCATGAAGTCCGATAAGGGCATGTTTGCTAGCTCTGCGGCTCGCCCTAGACTTACTTCGTGCTTGGCATATTTCTCTAGAGCGTTATCGACCATTCTTGCTTTGACTGCGTCAACAAGCAACTCCCGTATAACCTTGGACTTGTCAGTATGATTTTCTTTCGCTAGATACTCTACGTCTTTCAACAACTGATCAGGTATCCTCGCACCCACAGTAACAGTCATGTTAACAATTGCTATGTTTTGTTAACATATAAGCTTTTCGGTTTTTCGTGCCGTTGAAGACTGCTTGATTATTCTCCTAAGTATTTGTCGTCAACTTCTATGACGTAGGTGTTAGGGGAGACAGCATCCTTCTCTAAGGCATCTTCTAAGGGTACAAGGCTCCCTGTGGTGGTCTTGGACCCTTTCTTTATCCACACCTCGGGTTTGGAATTGTAGTCTTGGAGTTCTGAGGCAATAGCCGCTAAAGAGCAAACACCAACCGCTGCAAGAATGCATAACGTCTCCAAGCCACTCCTTACAACTTTTTGTCTTTTTTGTTTAAATGTACAATCCTTCCAAGGGGTGTACACATAAGAGGGAACCCATACTTGGTAGTCACTCATAGCTTGACCTGCTTGCCATTCCCATCTTCCATCTCTAGAGTCGTCTGTCTCAGACATAGGGAGTGTAGGCATTCGTGACTTTTAAACCTATGCATCACCTTTTTATTCTCCTTATCGTTTATATTCCTAATGCCCCCAGTAAAAGCAGTGTTAGTGGGTGCGGGCAATCGCGGGAAAGAGGTCTACGGAAAGTTTGCCCTTGAGCATCCTGACGACCTTGAGATTCGCACAGTTATAGATCCCATTCGTGAAAGAGCGACGCCTCTGGCAGAACGAGTGGGAGCTCCAAACTCCCTAACTGATTGGGACAGTTTCCAACGGACAGACGAGGACGCAATAATAATTGCCTCGCCGCCCTCGATGCATTATACTCATGCTACAGATGCCATGGCTGTGCATGATTTCAAGCATGTTATCCTAGAAAAGCCTATTTCCACAACTCTCGCATCGTGCAATCTCGTGGCAGAGGCCGCAGAGAAGTACGAAGCAACCGTTCTCGTAACAGAGGTGCTGCGCTACTCGCCATTCTTTATCGCAGCCAGGGATTTTATTCGCGAGGGAAGCCTAGGGCCTTTGCAATACATAGAACTTGTCCATCTTTCAGGTGACAGAAGCTTCCAACACTCAGGCGTTCGCGGTAACGAAGCAACACAGGAAGTGTCTGGGCCGACCACGCTCTCCAAATCAGTTCACGATTTTGGCATCTTAGAATTTTTGGCAGGCGACTCTGCCATAGGGGCTATCTCCCGAGCGCTACCGCCCCGTTTCCATAGTGGTGCTGCCTACTGGGAAGACGTTCCAGATCGATGCATAGAGGAGGATGGCAAGAGATGCGGATACGGCGAAAGAGGTTCTTGTCCGTTCGACGCTGTAGAGTATTATACTGGCCCAAACGCCATGGTGTCTGTTGCGCAAGCCGCCCAAATGTGTGATGCTCCATCACAGGCCGACCTACTCAAGGTGATCCAAGAAGGGCCCTATGGCAGATGCATCTGGCACTGCGACAACGACGTTGTTGACGCGTACGAAGCAGAGGTCCTCTGGGCTGGAGGCTTACGAGCTCGCTTCCGTCTGGATGCCAACTATCCTTGTGCTCCTACACGAAAGCTTGAGGTGCGTTTTCCAGAAGGCAAGCTTGAGGGAGATCTTAGAATGAACAAGCTGGAGATGGACACGGGAACGTCACGACAAAGTCTTAGTGGTAGAATAGGTGATGTGGAAGGCGCACAGGGCACCCATGGGGGAGCCGATGCCCTGCTAATTAAAGACTTTTTGAGGAGCGTTCGAGGGGAGGAGGCTGAACTTGTCACGAGCATCCACCGCGTGCTCGGCGCACACACCCTGGCTCTCGTAGCCAATGTTTCCCAGGCAACAAACGGGGCCTACTTGCCTCTGTATGAATAGATCTAGGTATGCAACCAATGATTGATTCTTCTTAGCGTGATGGGGACGATGTTGGCGAGGTAGACCTTTCTGTAGACGCTGATCAAGCGCTTGACGACCTCTTCTTTGGCAAAGAGCTTCCTGACGCGCTTTCGTCCTGCCTCGCCCATCTCTGAGCGAAGAGCGGTGTCGTTGATGAGGACCTCTAGCTTTGCAGCAAGGTCTTTGACGTTGCCAGGCTCGACTAAGAAGCCTGTGCGGCCATTCTTTACCACCTCGATCGCGCCTCCGGTCTTGGTGGCGACGACTGCCTTGCCCATGGCTTGGCCTTCTGCGTACGATAGGCCGAAGGTTTCGTTGATGGCTGGCATGCACACGATGTCTGACGCAGTATACATGGTGGGCATCTCTTCTAGCGGGATGGCCTTTGGCCGTAGTTTTACCTTGTCCTGGATGCCCAGTTTTTTCACGGTTTGCTGGAGCAGCTTGTTTGCCCTCGCCGCTGCTTTTTTGTCAATGCCTGGCTGGCCTATCATNCCNGGNATCATCAGCTTGAAGTCTAGTCCTTTTTTCTTTAGGATCTTAACCGAATCAAGCAAGTGCTTGAGTTTTTTTTGTGGGTGGAGCACGGGTTTGCCGTTGACCATGCGTACGGGTCTGGCTGGGAAGAAAATGACGCAGTTGGTGTTGAGCTCGTTCAGNGTNCNCATGACCTTGTCTTGGTCGACGTTGTTGTGGCTGAGGAAGGAGAAGTCTACGGGGTTGTGCGAAACAACGAGGTCTTTCTTGTCTCGTATGGTTGATAGTTTTCCGGCAACAAAGTAAGATACGCACAACACCTTGTCAAAATCNAAGCTAATTATGGGTTTGGTGTCTCTTGCAAAGCGCAATTGTGCGTTATGGGCGTGTTCTAGGACGGGGATGCCTCGATGCCTGCACGCTCGGAGTATGGCTAGGCTCTTTTCTACGTTAAATCGCAGGCTTAGGTTGTGGCAGTGGACGATGTCAAAGCCGTTCTTGTCTAAGAACTCGCCAAACCACTTTTCGAANGCNNTNANNTCACTNTTTTTCGGGTTTATCAGGGGTGAGCGNACGACATGGACGCCGTTTATGACGTCATGACCCTTCCCAGAACAGAGTACTGTGGTGGCATGGCCCTGCCTGCGGAGTTCTTCGGCCAACAATTTTATGCACGTTTCCACCCCGCCCACGACAGGATGGTAGAACCATCCTATNTTGAGCACGTTTAAACGCATAGAGCCCNTAGTTANCGTACCTTTTTAAAGGCATTCTTTCTATAGGTAGCATGGCGACAACGTATACACTCATCGTGAGTGTTGGCATTTTTGTCGTGGGTATTATCGCTGCTTTGATAGTGGGAGCGATTATTAACCATTTTACCAAGGGTATCAAGAAGTGGGCTAGGGCTAGAGACGATGTAGGTCCGCAGTTCTTGCTTGCCGTACGCGTGGCTAAGCTGTTTGTCCAGGCGAGCGTGTTATTGCTGTTTTTAACCCAGAGCGTGTCTTTTTATGGCCTAGCCATTCTAACCCAGGTCACCCAGAAGGCGGCGTTGTACCTTCCTAAGTTACTCGTGGCGGGTTTCGTGGTCTTGGTGGGTATGTACCTGTCTCGTGTGGCGAGCAAGAAGTGTCTTTCTCTAACCTGGGCTGAGAAAAAGAATCTTGCCGTGGGTGTCGAGGTACTCATTCTGGTTGCGTTTATCCTTGCCGCCCTTGAAATCGCGGGCTTGCAAGTGGACGTGTTCGTGGAGACGTATCGTGTGGTGTTGTACACGCTTGGGGCTATCGTTGCGTTGGCCGTGGGTATTCCTTTAGGGGTTAGTTTTGCTCCTAGCATCAAGAAACTGGTTAAGAAATAAGTTTTCTCATTTTTAGGGTTAGCTCTTGGAATCGTTTTAGACTCATGGGCTTGCGCCTCCACTGTTCTATCTTGATGTGGTCTTTCTTGTCTCGGGGTATGACGTGGAGGTGGCAGTGGGGGACGTACTGGTCTGCCGCTCGACCGTTGTTCAGCAGGAAATTGCAGCCTCCGTGCCTCTTTCTTAGCGCCTTGCAGATCTTGACTGCGTGTTCGACCAGTTCTGCTCGTACTTTTGCGGGTATGTCCTCAAAGTTCTTGTGATGTTTTTTTGGGATTATGAGCGTGTGGCCCTCTTCGTGGTACGGCTCATCGATAGAAAGAAAGCTTAGGGTGTTTTTTGTCTCTTTCAGCTTCATGAAGGGATGACCGTTCTCATGTTCTCTCTTCTTTCCGCTTGCAAATCCACAAAATAGGCAGGCCATGGTGCTGGGTCAGTCTTGACGTTAATAAACATTACGATGTTACACGAGGCCGGATGGCCTGGCCAAAAACGTACCCTACTGCCGTGCCGGTGAGTGCTCCAGGAGTGCCAGCAAAGGCTGCCCCCACAATGGCGCCCATGATCATGCACGCACTTCTTTCAACGCTTCCCATTTTCGCCTCCGATCTTTCTCAATAGTTCGCTGCCAAGGATGATACCGATACTGATGTCTATACTTTTGAGAAAATGGTCCAGTTCTAATTCTCCACGGGCATACATGATGCTTACTCCAGTAAGAACGAAGACAAACGTTCCTAATATTATAATGTTTTGTACTAACGCATAGTCACGAATGTGCCTGAGCATCCTCCACCACCTCCACCCATCGCCTGCCTATGCAGAGCATTCTTAGCTCTTGGACGGTCTGCTGTTTGGTCATGCCGGGCTTGTGGAAGTACAGGTTGTAGGTTTTGTTCTCCACCATGCTCCATCCTGAGGCTTGCAACCTTGCGATGATGATGCCTATCTTGCGCAATCTTCGTTGCAGATCGTAGCCTTTCTCCATGACGTGCTGTGCGTCTATGGGCGTTGTCAATTTCAATTCCCAGCTGGGTTTTCCGAACAAATACACGCTGATCATATTTTGCATGATGCCTTTCGTCCTTATATGCGTCACGCGTCCATGTCCAGTGGCTCGTTTTTAGTCACGGAAATCTTCCGGAATGTCCAGTGGCTTCTTCCGGATTTTTCGGAGATTTTACGAGACCAGGAACACACGTTCTTGATTTCCGAATTTTTCGAAAACTTTCCGGAATTTTTTTATACCTCGACGGACGACTCCGTCTATGCGCAGAGGGATGCTCGTGTCGATAGTCATGCTAGCACTCATAGTCATCGTCACGCAGTACACAGGATTCTTACACACAGACACCATCGACGACAAGGATAGGGCGTATTGGACGTTTGACAACGATGTCATCATAGGGGCAGAAGGGTACACGTTAGCAGGGACTGAAGAGTGCTGGGTGCTTGCCCATGGCTACACCTCCACCCCGCCTGAACTCGCCAGCGTCGCGCACGCGCTACACGACAGGTTCAACGACACGATCTATGTCCCGCGTATTAACGGCCACGGCCAGCTCCCCTCACGCCTAGAGACGTACACTGTTGAGGGGTGGTACTCGCAGATCGAAGAGCTTGCAACCCGGCACGGGTGCAGGAATCTTTTGGGAAGCAGCATGGGATCCGTGCTGGTGCTACGGTATGCTATTGAACACGACGTTGACAGGGTGGTGATTGCCTCGCCGCCATTCCGGTTGGAACCGCCGTGGCTTCCCCAAAGAACAAGCGCGGTTATGACTACCGCCATTGCTCGCTATCTGAAAAAGTCGAGTCCTGGGGCAAACATTAAGGATCCAGAGGGTAGTAAGGCGCACATCGCGCCTTGGAGTTTTCCCACCAAGAACGTGGTCGAGCTTATCGATTTCAAAAACGAACTCATCCCCTTGCTGTCACAAACAAACGGCGACGTGCTCGTCATACAATCACTCCATGATCGCGTCGTGAGTGCCAAGGCAGCCAGAGAAGCCTTTGCCAACTTCCCGGAGCCCAAAACACTTGTGGAGTTAGACCGCGGCAACCATCTTGTGTTCATGGATTATGATAAGGAAGAGGCAATACAAGCCGTGCTCAATCTAAGGGGTTAAAAGCCTTTCCCGACAAGCTTATATAGGTAGCGTTCCTATGCGAACCACAATGAAGAAAACCGAAAAGCTCGAAGCCGAGCTCGACTTTCCCAATCTCAAATTAAGTATTAGTTCCTCCGAGCCAACCAAAGGGTTGCGGGAGATCACCAGGATACTACACTCCTTGCACCAGATAGAGTTCAAGGGCTGGGCAGATGACGAGGTGAGCTGGAAGCTAGGCTACCTGAGCGAGGAGCTCCGCGACAGCAAGGAAGGCATGGACTTCATCAAGCACGCTCTACGAGTGGAAGAAGGAGTGCGTCACAAGAAGATCAGCATGGAGAACAAGAAGATCATCGACCTAGAAAGCAAGAAGTACTCCTCTGCACTAGAGCTAGAAACGCTCAAACCAAAATTAGACAAGCTCACCCATGGCATGGACCGGGCCAACTTCGCCCTCGTCCACGTTAGCGGAGGCATTGCAGACGAAGAGAAGCACACCATCGTTGACCAGGTCAGGGCACAACTGCCCCATAGCGAGGTCCAGAGCGTCTTCACCAGCCAAGAACTCATGGGCAAAACAGTCGTAGAAGGAATATTCTTTGGCAGCTTCCCGGATGATTATTAGCCGGCGTAGTTTTCTCCTTGACGATCTAGTTTGGTCACTCTTACCGATGAGTAAACCACCAATGGCTCAGCTCCGTACGTCTCGTGTCCAAGAGCGGCCATAGGATCGGGATCTACCTCAAAGCCAATGCGTTTTATCATGCTGCCATGGTCGTACACAAAGCGAGGGGCAGGACTGATTTCCTGTACTAGAGTGGATAGACTGTATGCGGTGACAAGATTCTGGTGGGCTACGTGAATCAATGGCGATTCATACGCCCCTCCCTCGTGTCTTAGGGCCATCGCCCACTCCTGGCCCTGGCCGAGGTTCTTGTCTACAATGGGTCTGAGGTCTTCTGGCTCCGGACAGTCTGGGTCTTCACACGCCTCAACCGTCCACCATCTTTGTTCATACTTGTCCCATAGCTTTCTTCGAGGGCGTCTAGGATTATTGCGGGCTTGTTCAATTTTAATCCCCTCACCAGTGATTGTGTAGGCAAGATCTCTCGAAGAAAATCCTATCGGTTGTTTACGGGCGAGCACTATCATGCAGGGTTTCCTCCTGAGTCGATGAACGTGATCTTGCTCAACGATCGCACGCACAGGGGTAGGGTGCTTATTGTGTCCTGCTCTGGCGGAGTCATCATCTCGTCTGGGTCTGCAAACCCAATGTTCAGTACCCGTGTCCCGTGATCGTAGACAAACTTGGGACGGTAGCCTTGGCCGGTAGCGAGCATGATCTCTAGAGAAACACAGGTTACGAACCGGTCGTGGGCGACGTGCAAATAGGTGTCTTCTGCCCATCCTGAAGGAGCGAAGCGCCTGGCCATCAAGGGTTTGTAGAGTTCGTCCTTGGTGCTGCTTATTTGGTCTGCGGTTATGGGGGCCTTGTGGTCCTCTGGAGGATCATAGACGTCCCTTACCCCCTGCTTGCAAAAGTAAAGAAGGCCGAAGATTTGGGTGATCCTTTTCTTTCTTCCACCTACCTCCTTAACTTCTCTTCTTTGGATCTGGATCCTGTCGCTAAATAGGTGCCAGGTGTAGGTGGTGTCATACAACTTAACCTTTTGGTTAGGCACCAACAATTCTGCTCTATGGCTTGTGTCTGTCATGCTTTATTCCCACGCGCGTCGATGTGGCGGATGGCTGACAAGGAGCTCACGCATAACGGAGTGCTATCGCTCACCTCGCTCTGTATTCCTGCGGAGGGATCGGAAGGATCGGTAAAGCCTATTCTTGTTATGGGCTCGCCGTTTTCGAACACGAACTCTGGTTGGTAGTCCGTGCCGTCATATCTACATTCTAGCAGAGAGACGCACGTGACAAAATTGTTATGGGCGATGTGCAGGCGGTCAGAGGCCCAGCCTCCGTTGGAATACTCCTTTCGTAGGGCCATGAGGGGGGCGTAGTTTTCCCCAGAATGGGTCTGTAATTGATGATCTGTTATGGGGACGATAGAGTCCTCATCAGGATTAAACCATTCGTCAGCGTCTGCATCACACAAGAAAATACGGCCTACAAGAGTATACTGTCTTCTGGTGTCTCTTTTTCTTTTTTCGAGAACGATGCGGTCGTCATACAAGCTCCACATGTGGGCGGTCTCTGAAAGGATTATTTGTGTTCGAGGAAGCAAATTCTTAGAAGGTCGGTTTGGATCTGTCATAAAGAGGCATGCATAATTCGTGTATAAAAAGCTTGCCGAAAGGTTTTTAAGCAGGGACCTTTTGTAACTACTCTATGATGCACCTACACCGGTATGAGGATTATGCCATTATCCCTTTGCGCCTGGTGTTGGCAGCAATCTTTCTCTTTGCAGGTATTAACAAAGCCCTAAGTCTTTCTGGAACCGCAGAGATGTTTGCAGGAATGGGCATACCGGTTCCTGTTGTTTTCGCGTTCATCGTCATGATCTTGGAGATCGTTGGCGGATTGTGCTTGCTCTTAGGCCTGTTCACCCGCTATGCTAGCCTCTGGCTCACCGTCATCATGATCGTGGCCATCGCCTTGGTAGGCTGGAAGCAATTGCTAGTGCCTGTCACCAGAATGAACTTTTTCATGCTCCTAGCCGTGCTAGGAGGGCTCATCACCATGATCCTTGCTGGAGCAAAACGCCCCAGCCTAGACGAACATTTCTTGTTAGACTAAAATGGACCAACCAGAAGTATACGGGCGGATAATTGTTCATAAAGAAGCTTCTCCTCGGGTATACGAGCTCTTTAGCCAGGTCCTAGACAAAATGAATAACAATGCCAAGCCCTTGCCATGTCTGAAGGATCAAGGGTGGGATCAGGTGCCGTTTAGTTATTGGTATCAAGGGTGTTCGGTCATGGTTGGGGGCCCTGGAGAAGATAGTGCGTTTGTACGACTAGCATTCAGCTCTCAGTCTTGCCAAGAAGCCGTTGATGACGCAGTAAACGCATACATAGATCTTATGGAGATGACGCGCTCAAACTTCACGTTCAAACAAGCCAAGCCGCCGCAGTCAGTATTGCCGAGCCAAAAAGGTAGGGCCAGTCCTATGACCCGGGAGTAGTTAAGTTAATTAGCACCCTCGTTATACTTCTATAATGAACCTTAAGAAGCTTGTCGTGGATGAGTTTAGCACGGTCGAGGCCCAGGAGGTGTACTTTGAAAAGGGCACCCAGGGACTGTGGGGTAGCGAACGTGCCCTGGTCAAGAAGTACTTTCCCAAAAAGTGCAAGGTGCTAGACATTGGCTGCGGCACGGGCAGGACCACGCTTGATTTGCACAAGATGGGCTACAAGGTAACAGGCGTTGATTTAACACCAATGATGATCGAGAACGCCAACATCATCGCCCGACAGCAAAAACAAAAGATTCCGTACGAGGTGGGCGACGCAACCAAACTAAGATTTAAGGACAACAGCTTTGATGCTGCGCTGTTTTCTAACAACGGCTGGACGCAGATTCCCGGCAGCAAGAACAGGCTTAAAGCGCTACAAGAGGCACGCAGAGTGCTCAAGCCAGACGGAGTGTTCTGGTTTACCACCCACCGGAAAACCTATCGTGGCTTCACCTTGTTTTGGATCGGGCAGTGGCTGAAGCAGTACGTTGCCAAACCCCTAGGCTTCAAAATCTTGGAGGAAGAGTTTGGCGACAGGTTCTTCGAACGAGAGGCAGGCGGCACGTTCAACAAGCAGTACATCCACATCCCTAGCCTGCAAGCGGTACGATCCCAGATCGAAGAGGCAGGCTTTGAGCTCGTCCTCAACGCTAACGCACGAGAAATATTCAAAAAGCAAGAGCAGCTCTTCCCACCCATGATGTATGTGTGTAAGCCTAAAGTATAGGCAAGATTTTTATTATTACGCTGTTTTTGGGGGTTATGCGCGGCGCCACACCAGAAATTACTGGATCACTACTAGCCCACGGAGGCTGTGGGGGTTACCATCCAGGTCTGGACGCTATGCTAAGACAAGACCTGGAGGAATCAGGCGATATTCCCGCCCGAGTGGGAGTGTTCTCATCGCTAGCACTGCAACAATCTGACACGTGCGCGCAAGAGGCAGAGCCCCTGGACCCTAAGGATTACGGCATCAGCGAATGAGTTACTTCTTAAGCTTCTTCTTTATAGCTTTCTTGACCTGCTTTATTGTTTCAGGGATCTTGTGGCTGTGGTAGCCTAGGAACTCGGCCATGTCCGTAACTCTGTTACCCCACTTCTCTATGAACGTCACGTTATCTATATAGTACTTTGGCACGGGTTCGGGTTCCTCATCCGCATAACCAAGAGTAATAATGGCCTCGGGCACGACGCTGTCAGGAAGCTTCATGAGCCTTCTAACCGCCGCCTCTTCGATGGCACATACGAGGCACGCGCCCAGGCCTTGATCGTGAGCAGCCAGCAGCATGTTTTCTGCTGCAACCGCACAGTTCTGGGTAGAGTACAGAACTTCTTTTTTATCATACATTCTTTCTACCTTTTCTCTCTCAGAGCATATTATGATGTGGATGGGTGCTTGTTCCATCCAGAACTGCTGCATGCACGCTTCTGCTATGGCTTTTCTTGAAGAGTCGCTAGTGACCAGAATGAACTTCCAGGCTTGGAGGTTGCCTGCGCTGGGTGCTAACCTTCCCGCGTCTAAGACGTTGCCTATCTTTTCCATCTCTACTTGCTGGTCTGTGTAGGCCCGTATGCTTCGTCTTGTCCTTATACACTCTAGGGTTTCCATGTGCCCCTCAAAAGCTCCCTGTTTTCGTCTACCTTGTTGGGTCTTGAAAACAGGCGCTTTAGCAATCTAGGATCTTGATAGTCTTCGTTGATCAGGGAGCCAACGAGTTTTCTATACTCCACCCCTAACTCTTTTTTGGGATAGTAGATGGATGCTGGCGCGGTCTGGGATAGCGCGTGCATGACGTTAACGTCGTGTGGCAGGGCTGCGAGCACGGGCACCTTGGTGGCATCCTCCACGTCATCAATCGTGAGCTCGAACTGCTTGTTGTACATCTTGTTGAGCACGATGCCTGCGATGGGGGTCTTCTTCCCTACCGCTATCTTTGTGGCGTGCATGGTACAACTTAGGGTTGGATAGTCTGGGCTAGAGACCACTAACAACTTGTCTGCCGCCATCATGGTGGCTAGCATCTCGTCATTCAGATTCGGACTGGAATCAATAACAATAAAATCGTAGTTGTCTTTGAGTATGTGCAGCTTGTTTTTCAGCCTGTTAGGACTTGTTTTTTTGGCTCCTAATGAAGCAGGTAAGAGGTCAAACCCAAAATCGTGCTCGATGATGGGGTCAAAGGGACTGCACTTGTCATTCAAAACGTCATTTATGGTCTTTTTTGGGTTGATGATGCCTAGGTGTAGGCCTAGGTTTGGGCTGGAGAAGTTTGCGTCCACGGCCAACACCTTCTTGTTGAACTCGTTTGCCATGATTGCGGCGATGTTAGAAACGACGGTGGTCTTGCCGCAACCGCCCTTTATAGAGATAACCCCGATAGTGTGTGCCATGCACGTTAAAGCTAAGACTAAGTCTATTTAAATATTGCGAATTGGCCTATTGCCGGAAGTAAGCTTTGGTGCCTTTTGTTTCGATAGCCTCAATGATTCGTTTTGAGGCCACCACGTAGGCTGCCGTGCGCATGTCTATCTTTAGGTCTTTCATGGTGTCGTACACTTCAGCAAACGCCTTGACCATGATGGGCTTGAGCTTGTCGAACACTTCCTCTTCTGTCCAGTAATAGCCTGCTCGGTTTTGTACCCACTCAAAATAGGAGACCGTGACGCCTCCAGCGTTTGCTAGAATGTCGGGAATGACCGTGATTTTCCTATCGTGAAGGATGTCATCCGCCTCTGGCGTGGTGGGCCCGTTGGCAATCTCGCAGACAAGCTTGGCTTTGATCGTGGCTGCGTTATTTTTTGTTAGCTGGTTTTCTATCGCACTGGGGATGAGTAAATCACACTCTAGTTCTAGGAGTTCTTCGTTGGTTATCTTGTCGTGAGGTATTACCTTGCACACGCTGTCCTGGCAGTACACGCCTTCCATCTCGCCCTTGCCTTGCTTGCCTTCCATGACGGCAACCGGATCAAGACCTTTTTTGGAGTAAATGCCTCCTTTGCTGTCAGAAAGTGCTACGATCTTGTAGCCATCGTCATGAAGGAATCTTGCGATGTGGTAGCCTGCGTTGCCAAAGCCCTGGACGGCAACCCTCATTCCTTTTTCTTTTAGTTTTGCTTTCTTGACGTATTCTTTGATAACATAATACGCGCCTTTGGCCGTGGCGACATCTCTTCCTTTGCTGCCGCCAAGCATGACTGGCTTGCCTGTGATCACTGCGGGCGTGAGCTTTCTGCTCATCTTGGAGTACTCGTCTGCCATCCATCCCATGATCATCTCGTTCGTGTAGATGTCTGGTGCAGGAATGTCCTGGTCTGGGCCGATGAAATCGTACACAGCTCTGACATAGCCCCTGCTGAGCCGTTCTAATTCTTGTCGGGATAGTTTTTTTGGATCGACAATGACGCCTCCCTTGCCGCCACCAAACGGTATGCCAACGCAGGCGCACTTGAACGTCATCCAGAACGCTAAGGATTGTACCTCGTCCAAGGAAACGTCTGGGTGGAAGCGAATGCCTCCCTTGGTTGGCCCGAGCACGTCGTTGTGGTGGACGCGAAAGCCAGTAAATACTTCCAAGGAGCCATCATCTTTTCGGATAGGAATGCTTGCCTGGATTATTTCCTTAGGCTGGGACATGATCTTGACGGCGTCATCGCTAAATTCTAGAAATTTTAGACTCTTGTGGAATTGCTTCAGAGCGTTGTCAAACAGAGTCATGCTCTTACAAAAAACTAGTTCATTTTAAAGTTATGCTTTAACAAGTTAATAACCACGTCCTTTCTTTGTGGTTCGTGCTTGTGCTGCAGGACGGGGGCATGCGCTATCGAAAAGCGGTTCTTAAGTGAGTCAAGAACGTGCGTTTTCTTTGCGTGCTTACGCATACTCCTCACAGGCTCGGCATGCTCCCATTCTGCATGAGTAGGAATGTCTTCTTGGGTGAGCACAGGAATCTCCTTTTCGCGGTACTCATCACATAGCTGTACATAGGTGTCAATGAGGTCT
Organism: Candidatus Woesearchaeota archaeon; assembly: GCA_002687275.1. Classification (GTDB taxonomy): domain Archaea; phylum Nanobdellota; class Nanobdellia; order Woesearchaeales; family ARS49. The sequence goes on along the minus strand of NYZT01000001.1, from coordinate 48,143 downwards.
GACATACCTCTATTGCCAACCAACGCGATATAACATTTGAGTACGTACTTTACGAGCTCCATAGGTTTTTAAAGGAAGAAAGTCTAAGAACGACGTGCGCTACCAAAACCTCGCTGAGGCGTATGAACAGCTAGAATCAGTCAGTTCACGACTAGAAAAGACCAAACGATTGGCAGACTTTCTTAAGAACGTGACAGACCTGCCAAGAGTGCTACTACTCCTACAAGGCAGGGTGTTCATGCCTGGAGATGAAAGAGAGATAGGCGTGGCCTCACAGCTAGCAGTGAAGGCAATCGTTGTGGCAAGCGGCAAAACAACCTCCCAAGTAGAGACCTTATGGAAAAAAACCGGAGACCTAGGCAAGGCCGCAGCAGAGGTCGTACAGAAAAAAAGCCAGTCCACGCTTGTTAGTTCGCATCTTACCGTGCAGAAAGTGTTTGACAACCTCCAAAAACTGGCAAGCATGGAGGGACAAGGAACAGTAGACAGAAAGGTAAAGCTCATAGCAGAACTACTCAGTCAGGCATCACCCTTAGAGGCTCGCTATGTTATCCGAACGGTGTTATCCGACCTTCGCGCAGGCGTGGGGGACAGCACCATACGTGATGCTTTGGTGTGGGCGTATGTCATGGACCCAAAATATGACGGCAAAAAGATCGACGTTGATAGAGAGAAGTATACGCAAGTGGTAGAGGTCGTCCAGTCAGCCTACGATGTTAGTAACGATTTTGGCACGGTGGCACAATTGCTAAAAAAAGAGGGCATCAAAGGATTGGATAAAACAAAGATGACCGTGGGCAAGCCGCTAAAAGTCATGCTCTACCAAAAAGCCCAAGACATCAAAGACGCATTCAAAACCGTGGGCAGGCCCGCAGCAATAGAGTACAAATACGACGGGTTTAGGATGCAAATCCACAAGAAAAAAGACGTCAAAATATTTACCCGCAGAATGGAGAACGTGACAAAACAATTTCCCGATGTTGTCAAGCTCGTGCAGGACCATGTAAGAGCAAAAGAATGCATACTAGACGCAGAGGCAGTAGGGCTAAAGAAAGGACAGTACATCGCCTTCCAGCACATGAGCCAAAGAATCAAAAGAAAATACGACATCGCCAAGATGGCAAAAGAGTTACCCGTTTGTGTCTGCGTCTTCGACATGCTAGAGTTGGATGGCCAGGCGCTCGTCCAGACGCCATTCCAAGAACGAAGAAAGCTCATCGAGAAGACCATCAAGCCAACAAAGTTCATCAAGCCAGCAGAACAACTCGTTACGGATGATGAGAAGCAAGCGACAGCGTTCTACGAAAAGAGCTTGCAAGCAGGCAACGAAGGAGTGATGATGAAAAACCTGGAGAGCGGCTACAAGCCAGGCTCTCGTGTTGGCTTTGGCGTGAAAGTAAAGCCCGTGATGGAAACACTAGAATGCGTTATTGTTGGTGCAGAGTGGGGCGAAGGTAAAAGAAGCAAGTGGCTGGCCAGCTTCACGCTCGCAATCCGAGACGGAGATGGGTATTTAGAGATAGGCAAGATGGGCACGGGCATCAAAGAAAAACCCGAAGAGGGCCTGAGCTTTGGCGAGATGACAGAACTCCTCAAACCCTTGGTGCTAGAAGAGAAAGGAAAGTCAGTAAAAACAAAACCAAAGATCGTGGTCGAGATAAACTACGAAGAGATACAAAAAAGCCCTACCTATGCCTCAGGCTACGCCCTACGCTTCCCCAGATTCGTGCGCCTGCGCGAAGACCGCGGCCCCCACGACATTGCAGACCGAAAAGAGGTAGAGAAGTTGTACAAGGGCCAGCGTGGCCGTGCGTAACAAGCTCAGGCCAATCAAAGGCTACGTTGACAAGCCCTAATTGTAGTCGCTCTGGCTAAACGAAGCCCAGCTAGGACTGTTGCCAGGATGCGAGGACCTATCCATCTTGCTTGTCTCGTACGCGTTATGTGGGCCCACGACATCTTCTAGTGCGTCCTTGCTGTAGTCTGATGTTCCGTGGATGATCTCGTACTCGCGCTCTTGCGCGATAGCGATGACCTCATCGTAATGCTCGTGTGCCTCTGGATCGCGCGTCTGACTTTTTAGGTAGTTTGCCGCGTCGATGATGCCTCGCTCGTTCTCTAGCTCGACGCTCTGCTCGCTGTCCTTAGGATTTATTTTTTGCCATTTGTGGCGCCATTCGTGCATGACAAGATAATCTCGCACCGCTCTCGAACTAGGCGACCTTTCCTCACCATGATCGTTGATGCGGTAGCGAGATTGCATTAGTTGTACTTTGTCTTCAAAAGGCATCATTCCATTGCTGTAGAGTTCGCTGTCCTGGTCGTTCCTGTACAGCCCGGCAATGGCCCTGTCGCCCATGTCTCTTGAGCCCATGGCTTGGAGTTCGGTGTTTTCATAACCGTTAGAGCTCATGTAGCTATCAAAAGCTGCTCCATCCCGGTTGTACCAGGACAGGAATGCGTCTGCGAACTGTCGGGCATCCTCTGCAAGGCCCACTGATCGATGATCGTAATCTGTGACAGGGGCTGCCTCCTGTCGTAATAGTGCGTATTCCTCATCAAAGGTGCTACGTCTTGTTCTGGTGTTACCTCTTGCCTTTGCTCTGTCTATCATGCTAAGTGTGATTTACACATCATATATAAAGGTTGTCTTAAAGTGTGACATTTAAGTCATAGTCGTTAGGGGACCTGTCGAGCAGGCTTTTAAACCCCCCTCGAATATTTTTAAACATGTACACTCTTGTGGTGAGTGAGAAGCCAGCTGCAGCAAAAAAGATAGCAGAGGCCCTGGCTGACGGAAAGCCAGTAAAAGGCACCATCAACAAGGTGGCTTACTACAAAATAACCAAAGATGACAAGGATATCGTCGTGGGCTGTAGCGCCGGCCACCTCTACGGGCTAGCACAAAAAAAGAAAGGTGGCATGCAATACCCTGTCTTTGACATCCAATGGACAGAACTAAAAGACGTCTCCAAGAAAAGCGCCTTCTCAGACAAGTACCTAAAAGTGCTAAAAAAGCTAGCAAAAGATGCTGACGACGTCGTTGTCGGCACAGACCTAGACACCGAAGGAGAGGTCATAGGGTTGAACATCGTTCGCTACGTGTGCAAACGAAAAGACGCCAAAAGAATGCGGTTCTCCACACTGACAACCGACGACCTACGAAAAGCATACGCCGAGGCATCACCAACCCTTGACTGGGGGCTAGCCCTCGCAGGCGAGACACGACACTTCTTAGATTATTACTACGGCATCAACATGTCGCGAGCGCTCACCACCGCTATAAAAAAAGCAGGCATGTTCAAGATCCTAAGCGCGGGCAGAGTCCAAGGACCCGCCCTAAAGATATTAGTCGACAGAGAAAAAAGCATCCAAGACTTTACCGCAACACCCTTCTGGAAGGTAGAACTAGTAACCAAAGAGTTCAGCGCCTGGCACCAAGCAGACAAGATCTGGAAAGAAAAAGAAGCCAAGGAAATCCTTGCAAACACAAAAGGACAGAAAAAAGCCATCGTTGACAAGACCGCCCAAAGACAGTACACCCAACAACCCCCACACCCCTTTGATCTAACAACGCTACAAACAGAAAGCTACCGCTGCTTTGGCATCAACCCCAAAGCAACATTAAGCATCGCCCAAGATCTCTACACCTCCGGCTACATCTCCTACCCAAGAACTAGCTCGCAGCAACTGCCCGTAGCAATAGGCTACGCAAGCATCAAGAAAAAACTTGAAAAGAAATACGGTGACTTAGTAAAACTAACCGGACCAACACCCCACAACGGCAAAAAAACCGATCCAGCACACCCCGCCATCTATCCCACAGGCAGCATACCTCGCGCGCTAGACGGACGAAACCTAAAAGTGTATGACCTGATAGTAAAAAGATTCCTGGCAAGCTTTGGAAAGATCGCAAAAAGAGAGACCGTGACGCTAACCTTAAACGTCAACCAAGAACTCTTCATAGCCAAAGGAACAAGAACCATCGAAAAAGGCTGGCATGACATCTACGCGCCCTACGTCAAGCAAGAAGAGGTAGAGCTACCCTCACTCAAAGAAAAAGACGAGGTCAAGATCAAAAAAATAACCAAACATGATCTAGAAACCGCACCACCAAAACGCTACACGCCAAGCAGCATCATAAAAGAACTAGAAAAAAGGAATCTAGGAACAAAAGCAACACGCGCAGACATCGTAGACCGATTAGTCATGAGAAGCTACGTCAAAGGAGAACACCTCGAGGCAACCGAGCTAGGCGTACACGTATGCGACGTCCTAGACAAGTACTGCCCCAAAATGGTGGACGAGGATCTAACAAGACATTTTGAAGAAGAGATGGAGCAAATACGCGAAGAAAAGAAAAAAGAAGAAGACGTCCTAGAAGAGGCACAAGGCGCGCTCACCCAACTACTAAAAGAATTTGGAAAAAAAGAAGCAGACATCGGTGAACAACTCAAACAAACCTTCGCCAACACCCGAGACGAGATGAACACGCTAGGGGACTGTCCAAAATGTGATGGTGTGCTAATGATACGCAAAGGAAAGTTTGGACGTTTTGCAGCATGCAACAAGTACCCAGAATGCGAGACAACGTCAAAACTACCTGCAAACGGCCTCATCCAGAGCCTAGAAAAAGCCTGCGAGGCATGCAAGTATCCTTTTGTCAAGGTAATAAAAAAACGAAAGCGACCACAAGAGCTGTGCATGAACTCAGAATGCCCGACCAAAGGCGCAGACGTAGAGGTCAAGGGCAAATGCCCCAAGTGCAAAGAAGGCAACCAAATACTCAGAAAAAGCATGTACGGAGCGTTCATCGCTTGTGACCGATTCCCAAAATGCTTCCACACCGCAAAACTACCAGAATGAAACTATACCTACTATTAGGACTTGTACTGCTAGCCACACCTGTGCTAGCCAACACCATACCACTACTAGCGCTAACCGAACAAGGAGAGATACGAGATGGCATCGTAGCCGAACTTACGCTAGAAACTCGGAGAGGCACTGGTCGTGTGTTCCTAGACACCTTTCCTCTCACTAGAGTGACCACCCAGACCAGCATGCGCTTTGCCCAACAGGTAGCCTGCAGCGTGCTAGAAAAAGACTGCAAAAAAATAGACTTCTTCTTCACGGTAAGAGCGCCACCAGGAATAATTGGCGGGCCAAGCGCAGGAGCGGTAGCCACCATACTAACCGTGGCAACCCTAGAAGGCAAGCCCGTCAAAGACGATGTTGCCATGACAGGCACCATCAACAGCGGCGGCGCCATAGGACCCGTAGGAGGAACGCTAGAAAAAATAGAAGCCGCACAGAAAAAAGGCATCACCACCGTGCTCATCCCTCCAGGAACAAAAACCCAAAATCAGCAAGGGGTAGACATCGATCCAATACAGTACGGCAAGGAAATAGGCCTAAAAATAATCGAAGTGGCAACCATCGAAGAGGCACTGCCCTACTTTTTACCTAACTACAACGCAAGACCGCACATCTCGCTCACCATTGATACAGAGTATGCAGACAGAATGAAGCGAATAGCCGAAGGACTCTGCGCTGACTCCTCAGAAGAATTCAACAATGGCAAATACTACGCAGCCGCATCCGCCTGCTTTCGAACACGCGTAACCAACGCCAGAACAAACCCGACAGAAGAAAATGCCTCCCTGCTCCAGAAAGATATCAAAACGTTTGAGCAAGAACTCTTACAGCATGAAATACAATCCTTAACAGACGTCCAAACCATCATGATGGTTAACGAGCGCATTCGTGAGACAAAAGAGGCCATCCTTAACGGCAGCAAGAGCAATCTCGCTTACGCAAAACAACGCCTGTACTCAGCACAACTATGGTCAACCTTCTTAGGGACTCCTAGCCCACCACAAATACTAAGATTGAAAGAAGGCTGCCAGCACAAAATAGCAGAGGCAGAAGAGCGGTACAGCTATGTCGTGTCTATAACCCCGCCACTGGCAACACCCGTGCGCACCACCCTCGACCAGGCCTACACCTTCCACACCGATGAGGACTTCATCGATTGTCTTTACTCTGCATCCAAAGCAAAAGCAGAGGCCAACGCAATCATGGGCGTCATTGGCATCCGAGAGGAAGCACTACCCAGCGTGCTACGCACAAAACTTAACGTGGTCAACCAAGAAATCGCACGAGGGCAGACAAAAGGCGTCTTCCCCATCATAGGTTACAGCTATTACGAACTCGCAGAGAGCCTTTCTGAAGACAGCCCAACAACAAGCCTGCTCTTCGCAGAGTACGCCCTAGAGTTCGCAACCCTAAACACCCACACTGATACCTTCCCTGCGCACGAAACCTACCAATACGTCTTCTTTGGCATAGGGAGTCTGCTGATACTAATTGGTGGGATAGCGTACGTGAGGAATCTTTAATGCCTGACAAAATTGCATTCTACCGCGCACAAAGATAAAACCCTCGCAGGCATCCGAGGACGCCTGCGCGGGAAAAAGAGGTGATAGGATTTTGGTCCTACCCCGTAACTACTCCAGGATGGTGTTTAGAATAAAAAGATTTCGAGTCTGGAGTAGCAACACTTTTAAAGCGGTAGCTGGGGCTGCAACCCATGAGAATCTTGCTGTTTTTGTGCCTGTTCGGTTGTACGTTGACCGGAAACGTAGCAGAACCGCTAATTCCAACAGAAGAAAACCTTCCCATGGAGGCATACTTCTGCCCTAGAGAGGACTGTCTTGGCGTTCTCCAAAGATTCGTCAACGGAAGTTGTGCGATCTACAACTCGCCAAAATTTCAACCTCTGACGCTGGTGACCAAGGACGATCGAACCTCGGGTTTAATGCACAACAAGTTTTGCGTTTTTGATGGCGTGGTGGCTACGGGCAGCATGAACCCCACGACGTCAAACATGAGGCAAGCAAACAATATCTTAGTCATCCACTCTAACTACGTCAGCAAGCTCTACGAGCACGAACTAGGAGAGCTCTTTGCAGGTGAGTTTGGCAAGGGAATGCCTGTCCAGAATCCCGTCATCATGCTCAACAATCACACGGTAAAGATTCGTTTCTGTCCTGAAGACAATTGCAAACACGCCGTGCTGGAGGCGCTGAAAAAAGCTAACGCCTCTATCCTGTATGCTTTGAGCCTCATCACTGACGAGGATGTGGTGGCCATGTTAGAGCAGAAGGCCCAGAAAATTCGCGTCTACGGCGTCCACGGTGAGTGGGGTGGCAGGGCAAGCAAGGCGGAGAGGCTGCCCAACACCAAACGAAGGAAGGTACATCACAAGTTTTTCGTTATAGATGGCGAGTGGGTGGTTGCAGGCAGCGCAAACCCGAGCAATGCTGGCTACAGAAAGAATGATGAGAACGTCGTCATCATCCACAATCCTCTGCTAGCAAAAGAGTACGCAGCAGAGGTTGATTACTGGCACTCGTTGGTAACGTAGCTGACGCCTGCTGCCTCAGCCTCGCAACCATTGCCATAGGTTTTGCCGTCTGCACCGCAGACGGGGTCGAAGATTCTTGGGCACGGACCATTAGCGCAAGCTCCTGGAGTAAAGGAAACACCAACACAGTCTGCCCTGCAACTATTCTCGTACGTGTTTCCGTCCTGGCCACAAACCGGATCGTACTGTGCAATACAAACGCAGTCTCCCTGGCCGCCACCCAATGGAGGCTGCGGCTGGCATGCTGCCAGGAATAACAACAAGCACAAGAGTTTCTTCATACCTTCCAAAGAGATTGCTGGTATATATAGGTGACTACTTAATCAACTCGTGCTTAGCTAGAATTTCTTTAAAGTATGCATAGTCTGCGCTTCGTTTGAACTCTTCCACCTCTGCAGGTGGGATGCGTTTCATGGCGTTGAAGGCGATCTTTGCCACATCCTTAAGGTCTGCTTTGATGTCTTGTGGCTTGGGCTTCTCTCCGAACATCTTGGAAAAGATCCCTTTCTTCTCCTCTGGCTCTTTTTTGGTCTCAACCTTCTTGGAGGCTATGAAGCTCATCAGGCTACCCTTTCTTCGCTGGGATATGTATTCCTCAAGTTCTGCTTCAAATTCGCCCATGGGTTGGTGCGCGTTATACTGGTATAAATACTTTGCTCTTGGTTCATTCGGCGAGAGTGACGCCTCCATGCGAAATGTACCACTAAGTCTGTAACCGTTAGGTTACAACATGGGAGTCTTTATATAAAAGTTAGTTTTGCCAAAGGATAATTAAAAATGGGGTTTGTTGGCGCAAACCTTTGATGTATGAATGTCCAGTCGCATTGGTCAGATACTTTTGTTGGCGCAAAAGCATCGAACGACTTTCTAAGATAGGGGAGTATGAACTTCCTAATAAGCTTTTCGGTAGCCTAGATGCTATTTCGGAAGGGGGGAAAATGGGGAAAATGAACGAAAACAACATTAATGCGACAGAAAGTCTAGAGATGCCAGTAGGCCAGGCCAACATTAAGGTTATAGGCATTGGCGGCGGCGGAAATAACATGGTGACGTGGCTGTACAAGCAAGGCATCAAGGGTGCTGAGATTGTTGCGGCAAACACAGATCATCAACACTTGAAGATCACCGAGGCAGACAAGAAGTTCTTGATCGGTAAAGAGGTCACGAGAGGCCTAGGCTGTGGCGGCTTCCCAAGCAAGGGAACAGAAGCTGCCCAAGAGAGCCTGACCGAGTTCAAGGCCATGCTTAAGAGCACAGACATGACGTTTGTGTGCGCAGGCATGGGTGGTGGCACGGGAACCGGAGCGGCTCCTGTTGTTGCACAGGTTGCCTCAGACATGGGTGGCATCGTTATCGGTGTCGTCACGATGCCCTTCAATATTGAAAGGGCAAGGATCGACAAAGCGCACTTTGGCCTAGACCAACTACGTAAGGTGTGCGACACTGTCATCGTCATTGACAACAATCGTCTTGTCAAGGTAGCAGGAAACCTGCCCATCCAGCAAGCGTTCGCTGTTGCAAACGAATTGATCGCAACAATGATCCGAGGCATTGTCGAAACCATCAGCATACCAAGTCTGGTAAACCTAGACTTCGCAGATGTCAAGACCATCATGACCAATGGTGGTGTTGCATGCATCGGCGTAGGAACAAGCGACACGGCAAACCGAGTGACCGAGGCCGTCAAGGGAGCGCTAGAGAATCCCTTGCTGGACATCGACTACCGAGGAGCCACTGGCGCGCTGATCCAGATATGCGGCGGAAGCGACCTTACCTTGGACGAGATCAACCAAGCAGGTGAGATGATCACCGAAAGCTTGGATGATGACGCCAACGTCATCTGGGGCGCTCGCGTCTCAGAAGACATGAAGGGAAGACTCATGGTGATGAGCATCATCACTGGAGTACAGAGCCCGTGGATCACTGGAAAAGACGTGCAATCTGCAAGCCAGACTGCTCCAAACGTCCAGTATGACGACGAGCTAGGTATCGAGCTCTTACATTAGAGCCTTGGACACGCCCCCCAACCAATGTCCAGGGCGCCCGGCCTAGCCGGGATTTTTTTTCTTTTTTTTAGTTATCTTTCGGAGTGGTTTTCAAAGAGTCGCGTACTGCTGCAACAAGTGTTCCTTCTTCTGTACAACTCATAACTTTCTGGATAGACTCAGGCGCGTGTTCTAAAGCGCTAGTAAAGTCATCTATCCAGGAAGGATACTTTTTGGCTACCACTATGAACACAGGATCGCTAATGTTTTCAGGATGTCTGATCGCGGTTTGGATCGCGATGCCTGCCACGAACGCCCAATCTTGAGTTTCTTCACCCAACTTATTGGATATATTCTCATATGAGCCAGGCAGAGCGGCTATCATGTGGGGATGGTATGTAGAAATAAGGTGTCGGAAAGCCTCCCGTGGACTCATTGATCTATGCAAGAAACTCCTCCTCCATGAAGTGCAACGTAGAGGGAACGATCAAACAGTGGGGCGGTGGGCCGAACTCTTGCTGCATGAGTTCCGAGGCTTTTCCTGATTTTATAACGTTGTCGGTGCCTAACCTTGCACAGCCAACGCAAAACGTGTCTGGAGTGAAGAGTTTTTCCTTCCTTTTTTCTTCTATCTTGAGCAAATACTCAACCGCCTCCTTGACGGTTAGATGGTTATCAGTATCTAGCAAGAACAATGTGTGCGCTTCTATGCTTTGGTTTTGTTTTAGAATGTCATACGGCGTCTCTGGATGATAGCTTTCTTTTGGTCGGGGGATGCTTGCGGTCTTGCCAAACTTGTACAGTTGCAGGCCAGTAGCCGCCACCAACGTCAACACGCTCGCGTTAGGAACAACCCGTGTCTCCACGCCTTCTTTCTTTGCTCGCAGCAAAAGATCGGTGTGGGTTGTTGCCACTAGTGGGTCTCCGGTGAAGATTATTGCAACATCTTCCTTTTTTGCTCTCTCGAGTATGCCTTCTGGCTTCTGCTCGACGTCTTCTCGGGAAAGAAGCACGACTTTTTTCCCTAACTGGCCCTCTAGCTCAGCAACCTCTGCCTTTCCGGTGTAGTTTTCGAGATAGACGTGGGAGCACTTGCTAGCAACATCCTTGCCTTCCACGGTAAGATCATTCGCTCCCCAGCCTATAAGATACAACATATTACTAAGAGTGACGAGGGATTTATAAATGTCAAGTGCTGGAGGGGCCTATGGGAAAATTCTGGCTTGGAACAACCGACAACAGCAACTGGCTGTTTTACAACGAAGGGAAAAGCTGGTCGTTGAACTCCCAAGACGCGTGGTACTATCCTTTTGCCTTTTTTGATACCGAAAAGATAAACCTTGCTAAGTGCATCAACGACGGAGCAGAGTTTGAGAAGGCTGTTCGAGAGGGTGCGATCCAGTCGATATCTGCCTTTGTGACCATGAGCTCGATAGTGGGGATGAATGTGTTGTTCGCGCCCAGCCAGGGATTAGACCTCATCTGGGTCACCTTTCAAAACGCCACCCAAAAAAAGCAAGGCCTGGCCATGACAGGAACCTTCCGAACCTTTATCGGGATACGATAGCTCGGATTGTTGCAGTGCAGCACAAGAATCTTTTTATAGGGCCCTAGACGGGTATCTCCATGACACATGTATTCCGTGGCGCGTTCCAAACAAACGATGGCGTGTCTATTGATGAGTGTTCCACGCCTTTCACCCTGTGGCTAGAGGGAGACGGCACGGGCGTGATGTGTGACAGCTACGGCCTTGCCGAGATCAAGGCGCTCACCAAAGGTGGAGGGGACGAATCATCCCAAATATTCCTTGTCAAACAGTACGGCTCTGAGGCATCTGCGCGAGGTGGGTCCTCACGAACCGTCCACTTACTAGCAGAAAAAGAAGCAGAAAAAGAGGAGAACTACCGCGGAAGATTCTTCGTGGCTGACTATGCGGGTGATGCCGTGTGGGAGGGAGACTTTCGGATGGGCGTCCTGGAAGACACAGAACCGCACAATGGGGACGTGTTTGCCCTAACCCTTGAGAGCGGGCCTCGCGCCCTTGCCCAAGAGCTTTGGGACTACAACATGAGAGATGAAGAAAAATGTCGGCACTGGGGCTCCTCCTTGGAGTATTGTGACACTGAGTCAGAGGAGCTTGGAGAGAACATGCGCTGCCTAGGCCGTCACAACCTACTCGACATGCGTCCTTTACACGATACTAACCACACTGCGTACTTTTTCTCACCAGGCTGGCTGTGGTTTGAGGCCGCAGAGAGACTAGGATTGGCAGCGCCAGAGGTCGTTGAGCAAGAAAGACAGCGCTATCTTGAGTGGAGGGACACCTCCCGTATAGTGCAGTCAGACTTGGGATATGGTCCTGGTCCGCGATGGCCTATTAATTTACAACATGCTGCTGCACTGGCAGAAAGTAGAATGGTTATCCAAAAACAAGACGCTGTAAGCAACTAGACCTCGTTAAGATCGCGCTCTACCATCATCTTTACTAACTCTTCGAACTGGACCTTGGGCTGCCAGCCGAGCACTTGCTTGGCCTTGGTGGCATCTCCCTGTAGCAGGTTAACCTCGGCGGGTCTGAAGAATCGTGGGTGTTGGACCACAAAGATCTTGCCTCGTTCTTGTCTGAGCTCGGCCACCTTGGCGTCTGCTAACTCTTCGCTCATGTGATGTAGATCAATCTCCTCAAAAGACAGGTCAACACCTTTGAAGGCTGCCTGGACGAACTCGCGAACAGAGTGCGCGACTCCTGTTGCAGCAACATAATCTTCGGGTGCTGCTTGCTGCAGCATCAACCACATGGCTTCAACGTAATCTCCTGCAAAACCCCAGTCGCGTCTGGCTTCCATGTTGCCAATAACCAAAACGTTATCCTGGCCTTTCTTGATGCGAGCGATCTGCTGGGTTATCTTTCTCGTGACAAACTCGTGGCCTCGTCGAGGACTTTCATGATTAAACAGCAGGCCTGTGCAGGCAAACATGCCGTGGGCTTCCCTGTAATTTCTTGTAAGCTCGAAACCAACGCATTTGGTGATGCCGTAAGGCGATCGTGGGTGGAATTTGGTGTGCTCGGACTGCGGGGTTTCCTCTACCTTACCAAACTGCTCCGAGCTGCCAGCAAAGTAAAACTTTGCTTTCGGAGCGCGCATGTTCAACGCGGCAAGCATGTGGTGGGTGCCATTAATGTTCGTGTTGAAGGTTGTAAAACTGTCGTCAAAGCTTTCGTGGACAAAGCTTTGGGCTGCAAGATGGTAGACCTCGTCAGGGTTGACCTCGTCTATGATCTGGAGTATCCTGGAGAAGCTTTCCATGCTGCCACCATGCAAGGTTATCTTGTCCTTGATGTGGTTGATCCTGCTCATCCTAGCTTCTGGACTCTCTAGTGCGGCTCTTCGAACGATGCCGTGCACTTCATATCCTTTGTTGAGCAAGAATTCTGCAAGGTACGAGCCATCCTGACCCGTGATGCCGGTGATGAGCGCTTTTTTCACCCCCTCGCAGTTTGTGTGTTGTTTATTAAGTTATGCCAAGCTTTAAAAACCTGCGAGGTCCCTTAAATGCATACTGCAGCCCCGTAGTATAGTGGCCAAGTATGCGAGGCTTTGGACCTTGAGACCCCGGTTCGAATCCGGGCGGGGCTATTTCTTTTTGTAGATGTTGCGGCGATGGCCTACCTTGACTACAAGAATTACGAGTTCTCTTTCAATGATGTCAAGCAAGATTCTATAGTCGCCGACTCTAAACTTGTATCCTTGTTCGTTAACAAGCTTTTCTACAAATGCATGAGGGCGGACTCTGATACGTTCTAAGGCTGAAAGAATTCTTTCTTTTGTTTCTTTAGGTAGTTTATCAATCTGCTTTTTTGCTATGGGTACGATAATGATCTCGTACATTTACAAGCCAAGCTCCTTTTTCACCTGAGCTAGAGTTTTACCTTTGCCTTCCTTGAACTCTTTCCTAGCAATCTCGATGTCCTTTTTTGTTTCCTCGCTTAATTCCATTCTGTCCTCTAACAAGTCCCAGATGACCTCTTCATAGGTTTCCTTTGCCACCAATTTCCTTTTTGATAGCGCGTTTTGTAGATTCTTGCTAATCTGGATCGTAGTCGCCATAGTGAACTATAGTGTGTTATAGTTAATAAACCTTTCGGAGCTGGGGTTATGTAGAAAAAATAAAAAAATTCATGCCTGAGGCATGAAGTCAAGAAGCTGCTCAATTCTCTGGAGGCAGTCCGCCTCTCCTTTAGGCTGACTATAGTTCTCGTTTGCTGCCTTAGCTACAAGACGGTCTTTAGCCCTCCTCAATACCTCGGGGGCGTCTTTCACAGCAACCTTGCCATCCTTGAACAATCGCTGTGCTCTGTCCCACATGCCTCGGTAGAGAAACGCCTGAGCTGCCAAAGAATACGCCTCTTCGGCGTCTTCACCTAAGTAAGCCCTTTTGTAGGCGTTGCCTGCTTTGCAAAAGAATTCAGCCTTACGTTCTGGCTTCCAGAGCCGCCTCTCTACTATGGGCACGGACTCCCATTGTGAGCTTTCTGGATCAACACTCTCTATTGCAGCTTGCCTATATGCATCGCCTGCTTTTTCGTAAGCCGAATTAGCTTCGTCTTCCAAGCCTGCGTCTTGCAATTCCTGTGCCACACCCGCTAAACTCATCCCACGTGAATGAAGGCTCCTTTTTTGCTCTTGGAGCTCCTCAAAGCGTTTCCGTGCACTCGCTCTCTTCCCGAGTAGTTCGATGTCCTCAAATTCGAGCCTTTCTTCCAGGGCCCTCAGTTCTTCGTTGTTCATTTTGATTCTCCTGCGTTTTAAGCCCGCATGGCTATCGCTATGTTATATCCTCCAAAATCATTTCATAGTCTGCCAGAACGCATATTTTGTGGTTATTCTATAGGATTACAAATCCCAAAATAACAACAAGAATATGGTCCTTATATGGTAGAAAACGATGTGCTGCTTACGCAGCTGTGGTTGTAGCATTCGCTAGAAAGATGTTGGCTATATTCTTTTCTTGCTCGAATGCCATGGTTGTATAACGTGCCCATCTTATTTAAAACTTTCTATGTTTTATTCACTGGGGAGTGACTGCGTTCTCTAGGCTTGTTTATATCGAGGACTGAGGGCTATTTGGGCCCGCAGAAGCGATGACTTTAAAAGGCAAACACCTATTTATGCTCTAGACTCAAATTCTAAGCGATTTAGTTTTGAGAAGTATACGACAAAGGAGGTAGACAAATGAAAGGCAACGTAAAAGCATTTTTTGACGAAAAAAGATTTGGTTTTATTGTCGGCGAAGACGGTAAGGAGTACTTTGTACACCAAACTGAAATCAAAGACGGCTCAACCCTGAAAGAAGGGGACGAAGTAACCTTTGACGGAGAAGAAGGCGAAAAGGGACCAAAAGCAGTCAACGTAAGCAAAGCTGGCGAAGCAAGCGAAGATTCAAGTGATGAATCGAGCGATGATTCAGGCGATGAATCAAGCGACGAAAGCGAAGAAAAAGAAGCTGCGTAAGATTTTCTATGTTGCCGGGAGACCGGTTATTTTTCTATTTTTGTTCCTTTATATTCTTGACCACGCAGGTAGCTAGCCAGATTGGGTAGGTTAGACCCGTTCATGATGACCACTTTGAGCTTGGCCTGCTGTGCTATGCGTGATGCAACAGGGTCGAAGGGCGCGTTTAGCCCAGGATCCCACTTGTTGCCCACGATCTTTCGGAAGTCTTTCCAGGATACTTCCTCTAGCTTTTTTGCGTTCTTATACTTCTTCGGGTCCTTGTCGTACGCGTAGTCAATGTTGGACAGGTTCAGCACTTCCTTAGCCTTGAATTTTTTTGCTAATAACACGGCTATGTAATCTGTGCTCCAGCCAGGCTTCCAACCGGCTGCCACAAGCACTTTTTCCTTCCATGGAATGCGTTTTGTGGGATCCTTGACGATTTTTGGATGTGCGATCTTCCTAAAGACTGCTCTGAACAGGTGCGCGTTCAATCTTGTGGTGTGGATGCCCAGCCAGTCCAAGTCATCGCGCACCAGATTGCCGGTCTCTCTTGCAGCGTTTTGGTACGAGCGTGCGGTCCTCCCTCCTCCGGTGACAAGAATTATCTTGTTACCTTTGCGGACCTGCTGTTGGACTAGAGATGCAAACTTGCGAATCCATGAGGTGTTGATCTTGTCTGGCACTATCAAAGATCCGCCTACAGAAATAACGGTGATGCCCATTAACAAAAATCAGTCTTAGAGGTATATAAAATGTTGTAGATTTCACTCCTGCACTATTCAGCGCCGTTCTCACGTAGGTACGATGCAGCATTGTTCCTAAAACAATCCGCAATGATGCTTTCGAACTCTTCTGGTTTTTTGTGCAGATCTGCTATGGACATGGCGTTGATCTGGCGATAGATGCTCTCCCCCAAAAGAGGGGCAACGCTGAGAACACAATGTAGCCAAGAACTATTCTGATCGAGGTACTCTTCAGATCGTTGTATGGTGTCTGTTGTTACCACTTTGGGCTTGCTTTTGGCATTCTTCATTCTTTCTTCTGCGGGTATGCCTTCCTTGTCTTTTGACATGACGAGGTGAGAGGGGAAGAACCAGACTGACTTGGCTCCGTGGAGCTCCACAAGATCATCAGACGCTTGGATGAGCGTGGATCCAGTGTCTACTAAGTCATCAAAGATGAGCACGTGTCTGCCTCTCAGGCTAGGAGAGAATTCTAGGCTGTCTGTGTGGACGGTGCCTTCTTCCTCCTCAAAATCTCTCCTTATCTTGGTTCGTAAGGAGAGGGGCACTCCGAGATGGTTGGCTGCTTCTCTAGCAATGACTGTTGATCCTTTGTCTGGAGCTAGCACTGCCAATGCTTTTGCTTGCTGTCCACTAGAAAATATTTCCTTGAATAATTTATTCTTAATATACCAGCTAAACAAGGGTAGCGTCCCAATGTTATCTACGGGCACGTCAAAAAATCCTTGGACTTGGCCAGCGTGCAAGTGCACGGTGGTCACTCTCTCCAATTTGCTACCTGCCGCCTTTTGTAGGAGATCTGCGTACATTTTTGCAGCTATAGGAACTCTTCCCTCGTCTCGTTTATCCCCTCTTGAGACAAAGTACGTAGGGCACAAGGTAACGCCTTCGTCGTTCGCTCTTTTTAGCGCGTCCGCGATCAAAAACAGATCGTAATTTGTTTGTTCTGGTTGTCCAACAAGGTGGTTGTGGATGACGATTACTTTGTTACCCATGACAGAGGGGCCTACTTTTACAAAGCTTGACCCGTCAGGGAACTTCTTATCTACGACGGACTCGAGCACACAGGTAACGTTTTTTGCCTTCAGGTACGCGCATACCTTTTTGGCTAGGGGCATGCTGTAGGAATTAGCTATCAGCGTCCACTCCCCTCTAGGTGATACTCTTTGCATCTCATAAATATAGAGGGATGCCTTATAAAATTTGGCCCCACCACCCCTCACACGTACGCAATAACACTTATAAACACGGAAGTCTGCTGGAGGTGTATGAAGCTCTTCATTGACAGCGCGATATTGTCAGAAATACAAGAGGTGTATGATTTTGGTATTATCGATGGGGTTACCACCAACCCTTCCCTGCTGCACAAAGCAAAGGAAGCCATGGAGGGAAAGGTGGATCTGGCGGGCTATCTGAAAAAAATTCTAGAGACGGCTAAGGGAACTCCTGTTTCTTTGGAGGTTACCGAAACCAGCGAAGCAAAAATGGTTTCAGAGGGAAAGAAGTTGTTCAAACGTTTCAACCCTGTTGCCAACAACGTCTGGATAAAAATCCCTGTCCACACAAGTGTGCAGGAGGGGCAGGCAAACACGGATGGCATCAGAGCAATCAAACAGCTAGCCGAGGTGGGCATCCCTGTCAACTGCACGTTGGTCTTCACTCCAGAGCAGGCGTTGCTCGCAGCAAAGGCCGGCGCGACCGTGGTGAGTCCTTTTGCAGGCAGGATTGATGACTACATCCGGACAAACCATGATGTTGAGTTCAAAAAAAGTGATTATTACCCGGCCATGGGCTGGCAAGACAACCAGCACACCTTAGAGGACAACGGCATCGTGAGCGGTGTCGAGCTGGTCAAACAATGCAAGCGCCTTCTAGACTCGTACGGCCTCCGTACTGGCGTGCTGGCGGCAAGCCTACGAAACCCTCGCCAGGTCAGAGAGGCTGCTTTGGTGGGGGCAGACATTGCCACCATTCCCTACCCTGTCATCACAGAACTCTTGAAGCATCCTAAGACGGTAGAGGGCATGAAAGCGTTCATGAAGGACGTGGTGCCTGAGTATAAGAAACTATAAGACTTTCTTCATTATTAGGTAGTGAAAATTAATAACCTTTATATAGTCTGGACGCCTATTACTCTTATGCGATTGCTATGTGGTCTGTTGACCTTTGTGTGCTCAGCAGCTATTGCTGGGCCTCCCTTGCAAGAGCAAAAAACACTAAGTGTTAACACTTCTAACATGGTGAGAAACGTTGTTCCTATCGCCCGCCATGAAGGCATACGGCAGATGCGCGGGCTGTGTGAGACGGAGACATACGAAGAGGCTTGGGGATACACTTCTGAAAAGGGATATGAAGAGATTGGGTGTAGAGAGAGAATTGATAGTGAGGGCAATCCGGTACTGCAACTGGATATGAGCTATACAAACAAGCTTGTAAGATCCCATAAGAGTCTGGAAGTGCTGCATTTCCACCCACATAAAAAGAATAAACCTAACGCAGCTGTTGCGAAGACAACGCCTGACGTTGGCAGGCGTGACGAGTTCATTCCTTCGCATTATGACCTTGCAACCGCCATAGGTCTTTCACGAGCGCACAACAAACACCACCCTGACGGATCGTTCAAGTTCTCTATCTGCACCACGCGTGGCATGGTTACCATCCAGTACGGGTCAAAGGGGGCTGAATTTTATGAA
The DNA here is from genome assembly GCA_002687275.1 of Candidatus Woesearchaeota archaeon. Taxonomy (GTDB): domain Archaea; phylum Nanobdellota; class Nanobdellia; order Woesearchaeales; family ARS49. The sequence continues at coordinate 29,798 of NYZT01000001.1, read as the reverse complement.
AAAAACGATCCGAGATATGGCATTCTTGATTCCCTGGCGAGAAGAACTAAGGCAGAGCTGCATACTTCCTCAGTGGCTACTAACGAGAACATTAAACGAGCATGCAAGCACATGAGCGATGAGAAATTAACCGTGAGCTTTACCGCACACTAGATGATACGTTTTCCATCCTCATCAAAAATATGAATGACGTTTACTGGACAGTTTTCTGCAGCATCTTTGAAGGCTTGGAGTTCTTCTTCGGTTATCTCTCGCTCAAACTGACCTTTGACTTCCTTGCCTTTCTTTAACGAGCTCTTCCCATCATCTTGCAGCTTCCAGTTTTCAGGGTCTGCAGCAACGCACGCTGCCGCTCCGATGCAGCCTTCCTTGTCAAAAACTACCTTATACTTCTTGGAGCTGGCTGAATCCTTGCCGTGTGACATCTTTAGCCACAGAAATATCTCCGGTTTTAACAATCTTCCCTTTAACCAGAACGTGCACTGCGTCCGGCTGTATCTTATCAAGCATTCTGTCGTAGTGTGTTATTACTAAAACGCCCATGCCTTGCTCTTTGAGCGTGTTGATGCCCCTTGCGCTGAGGTCTAAGCCGTCCATGTCTAATCCTGAGTCTGTCTCGTCAAGGATGGCCAGCTTTGGTTGTAGGATTGCTAGCTGGAGGAGCTCGGCACGTTTCTTCTCGCCGCCGCTAAACCCTTCGTTGAGGTTACGTTCTGTAAAGCTAGCGTCAATGCCTAACAATTGCATTTTTTCTTCAAGCAGCTTCTTAAAATCAAACACCCCTATCTTTCCTTTTGTGGCGATGTATGCCTGGCGTAGAAAGTTGGCCAGGTTTACGCCAGGAACCTCTACAGGGTATTGGAAGCTTAGGAACAATCCTTTTCTTGCTCGCTCGCTAGCATCCATCTTGGTGATGTCTTCGTTGTCCAATATTATGCTGCCTTGTTCTATGGTGCAGTTAGGGCTGCCCATGATGGTGTGTGCCAGGGTTGACTTTCCTGCACCGTTTGGCCCAAGCAGCGTGGTCACCTTGTCTAAGGGAATTTCTAGGTTGAGGTTCTCGAGGATGGTTTTTCCTTCTACGCTTACGGTGAGGTTGCTAATCTTTAGCATTTTCCACTCCGTATAGCGCTTTTTTGATGGCCACTAACCCTAGTAGTGCGCACTTCACGCGCGAGGGGCTTATGGGTATGCTCAAAAGTTCCATCATGTCTTGGTTTTGTAGGGTCTTGACCTCTGCCACTGTCTTACCATTAATGTGTTCGGTGAGCATGCTGGTGCTTGCCTTGCTGATGGCGCATCCAATGCTGGTGAAGCCCACGGCGGCTATCTTTTCTCCCTCTACCCTCACTTGGATGGTTACCTCATCCCCGCACAGCGGATTGTGGTCGGTGTGTTGGTGGGTGCAGTCTTTAACCTCGCCATAATTGCTCGGGCGGCCATAATGTTCCATGATGTGCTGTTGGTACATGTTCATGCGAACACCTCTTTGACTTGGGCAAGTCCTTTCACTAGCGTGTCAACGTCTTCTTTGGTGGTATAAGCGTGGAAGCTGGCCCTGACGCAGTCCTTGATACCTAAGACTTCCATGAGGGGCATGGCGCAATGGTGGCCTGCTCTAACACACACGCCTTGTTCGCTAAGAATGCTGGTGACGTCGTGTGAGTGGACGTTCTCTACGGTGAAGCTGACGATGCCGTTGCCGCTTCCTTTAATGGTGAGGTTGGGTATGCCTGCTAGTTGCTGGGTGGCGTATGCAGTAATATCCTTGATATGTTCTCCTATCTTGTTCATGCCGTGATGGTGGAGGTACGCGATGGCTGAGGTTAGCCCCACCACCCCTGCTACGTTTGGAGTGCCTGCCTCAAAGCCGTGTGGCCCTGGCTGGAACTCTGTTCCTTCTGTGGTGACTTTCTGGATGCTTCCCCCGCCAGTTATTAATGGGGTTAGTAGTTCTATCTTGCCGTACAGCACGCCGACGCCCATGGGTCCAAACATTTTGTGGGCAGAGAAGGCCACGAAATCCGCCCCTAGATCTTGGACGTCTACTGGTTTGTGGCCGATGCTCTGGGCTGCGTCAACGACGAGTAGTATTCCGTGGTCATGTGCTAGTTTTGCTATGTCTTTGATCGGGTTTTCTACGCCGATGGCGTTAGAAATGTGGCAGACGCTGATGACTCTTGTTTTTTGGGTGATGAGCTTTGCTAGCGCGTCCATGTCCAGCTTGCCTTCCCGCATGGGGGCGTACTTGATGGTTGCTTGGGTTTGCTGCCATGGCACCATGTTGGCATGGTGTTCCATGATGCTGATTATTACTTCGTCCTGTTCTGTTAGCCCTAGGCCTTGTGCCACGAGGTTGAGACTTTCTGTCGCTCCTTTGGTGAAGACTATGTTGTTAGCGGATGCATTTATGAATTGTGCTACCGCTTTTCGTCCGTTTTCGTACAGTGCCGTGCTTTCTTCGCTTAGACTGTAGATGCCTCGGTGGACGTTGGCGTTGTATTCTTCGTAGTAGGTTTGCATGGCTTGCATCACTTGGCCTGGCTTTTGTGTTGTCGAGGCGCTGTCTAGATAGACGGTTTTTTTGAGCAGGGGGAAATCTTGTTTCATCGAAGCTCCTCCGGCATGGAATCCAACGCGGTGTTGAGGAATCCTTGGATGATGAGATCTTTGGCCTGTCTCTCTCCGAGCCCTCGGCTCTGTAGGTAGTACAGGTGGTCTTTGTTTACGTTAGCCACGCTTGCTCCGTGGCTGCACTTCACGTCGTGGTTGTGGATGAAGAGTTGGGGGATGGCGTCGGCCTCTGCGCCGTCGCCGAGTAACAACACGTCTTCTTTTTGGTAGCCGTCGCTTCCGTGTGCGTTTTTTTGGATGGTTATCGTGCCCTGGTTGATTGCCTTGGCGGTGCCTTCTAGCACGCCCTTGCTCACTAGGTCGCTCTTGGTGTGCTTTCCTACGTGTTCGTTTGCCGAGTCGATGTCGTACTGGCCGTGTTCTCCGACAAACACGCCGGCATAGGTTGTCTGGGAGTGGTCTCCTTGGAGGATGGTCTTGGTTCGGCTGTAGGCTAGGTCTGCGTCTTTGACAACGTCGCACCAGCGCATGCTTGCTCCTTGCCGCACTACTGCCTCTCTTTTTGCCCACAGCACTCCTCCTTGGTGCTTGCTGCCATAGGTGATGTCTGCGTTTTCCCCTACGTCTAGCGTTACCTTGGTGAATCGTGACGTTGTATTGTTTTTCTCAACAAACACTGCTTTGCTGTTGGGTTGTGCAACGATGTGGATGTGATCAAAGCTTGCTCCTTTGCACTGGTTTGTGATGAGTATGGGCCTGCTTGCATGCCTGTGGACGGTCACGGTTAACGTTTTTCCTAAGAACTCTTGGTGGGCTGCCTCAAGACGGTCTTGGGCTCGAGTTTTGGGCATCTCACTTTCTGGAAGCTTTTCGCTTATCTTGAAGGGTGTGGTGTCTATTTTTGCAGGCGGTAGCAAGAAGTCTTCCTCGTCTGCTCTTAACCTTACGGTGATGCCGTATCGCATGTTTGGCATGGGTAGTGACTGCCAGCTCATCCTAGTGTATCCTCCATCTCCATTTCTATGAGTCGGTTGAGCTCTACTGCGTATTCGATTGGCAGGTTCTTGACTATGGGTTCTATGAAGCCTGAGACGATGAGCTGGGTGGCTTGTTGCCTGTCTAATCCCCGACTCATAAGATAGTACACTTGGTCGTCTTGGATTTTGCTTACGGTTGCTTCGTGTTCTGTTTCGCTTTGTGGCTCCAAGATTTCTAGGTAGGGTATGGTGTTAGACTGACTTTTGTTGTCTGCCATGAGCGCGTCACACTGGACGTTGGATTTGCTTCCTGTGGCTCCTGCAGCGATCTTCACCAATCCACGGTAGGTGGTGATGCCTCCGTTTTTGCTAATGCTCTTGCTAACAATCGTGCTTTTAGTGTTCTTGCCGAGATGGTAGATCTTCATTCCTGTGTCTTGGTTTTGGTCTTGGTTGGCAAAGGCTATTCCTATGTTTTCGCACTTGCTGTTATCTCCTTTCAACACGGTGCAGGGGTAGAGCATGGTGCAGCCAGAACCTAGATTGCCGTTTACCCATTCCATGACTGCGCTTTCCCCAACCAGGGCTCTTTTTGTGTTCAGGTTGTACGTGTTTTTGCTCCAGTTTTCTACTGAGGAGTATCTTGCTCGTGCGCTAGGCTTGACGAACACTTCGACGCAGCCTGCGTGGAGGCTTGCCTCTTCGTAGACTGGCGCAGAGCACCCTTCTACGTAGTGCACTTGGGCTCCTTCCTCAACAATGATGAGGGTGTGTTCGAACTGACCCATGCGTGCGGCATTCATTCTGAAGTATGCTTGTAGTGGCTGCTCTATCTTGACCCCTTTTGGTACGTACAGAAAGGTGCCGCCAGACCATGCTGCGCCATGTAGCGCTGCAAATTTGTGTAATGATGGTGGCACGCATTTCATGAAGTACTTCTGAACCAGTTCTGGATGTTTTTGTACTGCCACGTCCATGTCTAGGAAGATGACTCCTTGGTCTTCTAGCTCTTTCTTGAGTTTGTGGTAGACCACTTGGCTCTCATATTGTGCGCCAACGCCTGCTAGTGATTTTCTTTCTGCTTCGGGAATGCCTAACCTGTCAAATGTTTTCTTGATATCTTCGGGTACGTCTTCCCAACTTCTGCTGTTTGGTTTTGCGTTTGGTTTTGCGTAGAACGTTATCCTGTCTAGGTTTAGCTTGCCTAGGTCGGGTCCCCAAGAAGGCATTTTTAGTTGTTGGAAGAGTTTGAAACACTTTAGTCTATGGTTGAGCATCCATGAGGGTTCTTTCTTGTCTTGGGAGATCTTTCTTACTACGTCTTCTGACAACCCTTCGGGTAGCTTGGAGCTGGTGTCAGGTGATGCGATGTCGTACTTGTTCCGGTTTATGGTTAGAACTTCACTCATTTGCGCACTTCAACAATGCTCACGACATTGCCTTCTTCGTCTTTCAAGGGGTGAGCGACAACTTTTTGGCCTTTGATCGTGACTGACTGACTTTTTCCGGTGGAGAATGCTTTGTGTGCGGGACAGTTCTTGCACTTGTCTTGGTGGCCCATGATTTCATGGCATGCCTTGTTGGGCTTGCCTTTGTTACTCCATTCTACTTTGAATTCTTTGTTAACAATGGCGACGTTGCCTGCCGTGTCTGCGATGCTTTTGATACCTGAGGCGATGTCGCGATTCTTCAGCACTTCGATCAAGGGATGTTTGGTGGGGAACCAAACTTTGGACATGCCTACTTGCTTGAACGTGACCGATCCTTTGCTCCGTAGGCTTTCTAAGTACTTGGTCATGGTGTGGCGTTCTAGGCCACAGTGGCTGCACACCTCTTGCAAGGTGGCACCTTGCTCTGCCTCTCGGATAAACTCGAGCGCATTCCCCTCAACACTCATACTCTTGTTATCGCGTGCACTCTTATAAACATTTCCCATGTTGGTAACCAATACCGTCACCACTGCGGAACGATTACCTGCTCGTTGGGATATGCCCGAAGAGAGAAGTGAGGGGTTTATATAGTGTGCTCTACTAGTAAGTCTTGTGAAGTATAGGTTTCAAGCGAAGTGTAAAGATTGCGGGGAGATTATAACGTATGAAGATCAGCATAATCGGATATACAAATGCTCTGCGTGTACTAAGAAGTAAGATCTAAGAATTTTCTAACCTCAGAGAGCTGGGTAATTATCGTGTCTGGTTGTTCTATTTCAGTAGAAGGGAGCTCGCTCGCATACTTGCCTGTTTTGTACCATGCCGTGGTCATGCCTGCAGCGTTGCCAAGCGCTATCTCTCCCTTTACTCTATCGCCAACTACTAAGATGTCGCTCGCAGGAACACCAAGAGAGTCCACGCAAGCCTGGAAGTGTCGGGGTTCTTTATCATCTTCTGCTAGTTCTATATGGGTGAAGAACCCTTCTATGCCAAGATCAGCAACTATCTGTTCCCTCCCGCCTTCTTTTCTGCTTATAAGGCAAAGTTTCACTCGTGAACTCGCGAACTCCAATATCTCCCTAGCCCCCGCTATAAGTTTTTCGTTATCTGGATCATACAGCGTCCTATATAAGTCAAAAACGATTCCTTGGATCATGCTGTCTTGTAAGCCGCCACCATTGATTAAGGTGTTGTTGACGATTTTTGAAACGTAACGTTTAAAAGCGCAGCCTCTATTTATACTCCCATGACTATCGAGGCCAAGGTGCAAAGCGCTGGTTGTCTTCATTATTGCTAGTCATACTTCTTGGGGGGCCCTATGCAACTTAACTTTGACAAACTAGGAGGATTAGTTCCCGCCATCGCGCAAGATGCAAGTACTGGGGAAGTACTAATGGTAGGGTTCATGAACGAAGAGGCTTGGAAAAAGACTCTAGAAACAAAGAAAGCGCACTACTTTAGCAGAACTCGAGACAAGCTCTGGATGAAAGGAGAAACTTCAGGAAACGTACAAGAGGTTAAATCAATACTTGTTGATTGTGATGAGGATACCGTGATACTCAAAATAAACCAGATAGGGGATAAAGCGTGCCACACCGGAAAGAAGTCCTGCTTCTACCGAGACGAGAACGGAAAGGAGGTTGGCAATGGTTCCAACTGACGAAAGAAAAATAGTTCTAGGCCTACCTAAGGGAAGTCTCCAAGAAAGCACGTTTGACATCTTTGCAAAGGCCGGATTCAACATCCGGCTAGGCTCCCGATCTTATTATCCCATTATTGATGACGACGAAATCGAACTTGTTCTCTTACGCGCCCAGGAAATTGCCATGTATGTTGAGGATGGAGTTCTGGATGCAGGAATAACCGGCAAAGACTGGGTGATGGAAAACAATGCGGACGTTTATGAAATAGCAGAACTAATATACGCAAAACAAGGCTTGCGACCGGTAAAATGGGTGCTGGCCGTTGCTAATGATTCGCCCATAAAAACAGTACAAGATTTGGAAGGAAAGCGCATCGCGACAGAGGCGGTGAAGCTTGTCGAGGCTTACCTCAAGAAGCACAACGTGAAAGCAAAAGTCGAGTTTTCCTGGGGTGCAACAGAGATCAAAACCCCTCGTTTGGTGGACGCGATTGTGGATATTACCGAAACAGGGGCTTCATTGAAAGCAAATAATCTGCGTGTTGTAGACACGGTGTTAGAAAGCACCACGCGATTGGTTGCCAACAACCAAAGCTGGCAAGATCCCTGGAAAAAGGCAAAACTGGAAGAATTATCTATGCTACTCAAAAGCGTACTCGTTGCCCAAACAAAGGTAGGGTTAATGATGAACGTAAAGAAGGTAGACGTAGATGCCGTGCTAAGCGTGCTCCCAGCACTGCAAAACCCAACCATCAGCGATCTTTCTGATCCTGACTGGTGTGACGTTATAACTATCGTTGACAAAGCCTCTGTGAGAAAACTCATCCCTCAACTAAAAGCAAAAGGAGCACACGGTATTGTTGAGTACCCACTCAGCAAGATCATCGACTGATGACTCCAGAACAATTAGCCGAAAAGTTTAGCAGCACCCCTCCTGAAGCATTTGTGGGTGGGGACATAGGTTGCAAGTTTTTCCGTCTAACATACCAAGACAGAGAGGCGGTTCTCAAGATAGGCCACGATGAGGACTCTCGCGCAGAGATCGCTGCTAACTACCAAGGATACACGTCCATGGCCGCCTTGTTCATTCTTGATGTCGTAGGGCCAGAGATTTTTCTGATGTCCCGCGAGCCAAGAGCGTTGCATTATATTCTCATGGAAGACCTTGGCCCTGATTTCAGAAGCAGCGTGTCTGAAGAAAACGAAGCAAGATTCATGGGTGCCATGACTGCGTCATTCATGGTGGCGTACGATAGAACCAAACAGGAAGACATGGCGGTATCCGTCGCTTGGCTGGAGGGTATTAAGGCAGACCAACATCGCTATTTCAGTAATTATTTGGTAGGAGACGGAGTGCTAACGCCTGAAGAAGCAGATGAGGTGTTGGCACTCGACGTCAGCAAGATCGCCCCACCTTACGTGGCATGGGCAACCGCAGATCTTACTCCAGACAATGTTTATATTCGAGGGTGTCAGGCGATCTTGGCAGATCCCAAACAAGCAGGCCGAGGCGTTCCACTGGTGGACGTTGCCATGTTTGGCACGCTCTCAGAAGAAATCTATGCAGTACCTGGCGGAGAATGTGTTAGAGAATGCTCGGAAATGCTTGCAGAAGACATCGCCAAACTCGTTGATGCTCCAAACATGGGTGCTTTCGAACTTGGACGGGCACGACAGTTCGCACTCAGCTCAAGATTCCAGTTTAGCCGACGTCCTGAAAAAGCTACCGAGTACGGAAGACAATCACTAAAACTCATAAGGGAACTCGTGGAGGAGTACGGTGCCTAGCCTCTCCCAGATACAAACCGCACTGTGCGATATTGACGGCACGCTCATAGACACAGAAGGAAACCATGACCCTTCACTAGCGCCTGCTATCCAGGAGGCAGAAGAGCGAGGGGCAAGGATCGGGCTCTGCACCAACCGTGAGATTGATTTTTGCAATAAAATATGTGATTTGTTTGAGCTCAACGGCCCGATTATCTACGAAGACGGCGCAAGCGTGGTCGTAGGGGGAGAGGCCGTGCCCTTGGTTCCTGATGACGAAAGAATGAGTTGCGCAAACGACTTGCTAGCCCGTGCGGTCCAATCGCGAGTCCTTCCTACGCTTGCAGGTCATCCAGACATGACGTTTGAGTTCAACACAAAAAAACAATACAGCGTAAGCGTTCACTGCTTCAATTACGGAGAACGAGCTTACGAGTTTGTTCAAGATGTTGTTCCATTTGCCCAGAAACTTATGGATGAGATAGGGGGACTCCACGTGTATGACACCGGACGAGGCAATTTCATCGTCCGCTATGAAGATTCGGGAAAAGGAGAGGCCATCAAGTGGCTTGCCGAAGAAGGACATATCGATCCAGAAAGAACGGCAGTCATTGGTGATGGCGTGAATGACGTGGATGCGTTTGTCGCAATCAAAGAACTTGGAGGGCTGGCGTATGCCGTTCGTAACGCCGTTCCAGAACTAAAGAAGGTTGCAACAGCAACAATACCTCATGATGCCTCATTAGGTGTAGTCAATGTATTAGAGAGGATAGCACAATGACTGTGTTAGTGCTTTTGGATATCGACGGCACGCTCTTGAATGAACACTACCATCTTACAAGCAAGGAGATCTACAGCACCATAGAAGATTTGCAGAGAAAGGGCGTAGTGTTCTGTCTCAACTCTAACCGAAGCAAGGAAGACCTCATCCCTATCTATGACCACTTCAAACTCAACGGCTGCATGATTGGAGAAAACGGAGCATTCTCCATACTCGATGGAAAAGAGCACCTATACGCAGACCAAGCGCCTGTACTAAAATTAAAACAGATCCTGCCAGAACGTCTCACCGCTGAGGTTCCTGGAAGCGTCTTCCTATTTGAGGACACAGTCAACTTTCTTAAGCACGATTTCAGAGCTAGCGCCCAAGTGGTGCTTCTAGCAAACAAGTTCAGAAAGTACACCATGAGTATCCACGTGAGAAGAAACCAAGACGGTCACTTAGCAAAAGATCTCGACCTTACCCAGCAAATTGCTGACTACATCAAAGGAATTATAGAAGAACAGGACCTCTCCCTCCGCGTGGCAGTATCCCAAGCGTTTGGCAACGTCCTGGTGTTTCCCACGACCTGCGACAAGGGAACGACGTTCGCTAAGGTACGCGACGAGTTTTACAACCAAGCCACAACGTGCATGATAAGTGATGACTGGGCGGATGAGCCCTTAATCAACCAGGTGGACCATTTCTATGCTGTAGCCAATGCCGAAGACGTGGTCAAGGCAAAAGCAGAAAAAGTCGCCACAAAACCCTACACGCAGGGTGTTGTAGAAATACTTTTAAATCAGGTGGGGCCCTTGGTATCATGACAAAATTACACATCGGCGTCATGGGCTCTGCGGCAGACCTAAAATACACCAAAGAAGTCGAGCAGATAGCCGAACGTATTGGCGAGCTCATAGCAGAAAAAGGACACATCACGGTCTACGGTGCTGAGAAGGACACGGATTCTTTATCCACCGCAGCCGCGAGAGGCGCAAAAAAGAACGACGGACTTACCGTGGGCGTTACGTATGGCAAAGGTAAGGACATCTACGACAAGGATGTTACCGATGTCGTCGTCGTTACAGGAATGGAACGTGGAGGGGCAAGAGAATTTGTTCTAGTGAACACCTGCGACGTTGTCATTGCCGTGAGTGGCGGTTCTGGAACCCTGACTGAGCTAGCCATTGCATACCAGATGAACATACCCATGGTTGCGGTTACTGGCACAGGTGGGTGGAGCGAGAAGCTTGCAGACCAGTTTATTGACGGCAGAGAACGACTCAAGGTAGAGGCGGCCTCAACTCCAGAAGAAGCGGTTGATAAGGCAATAAAGCTCGCTACTTAGTGCCCACGATGGCCTGTCGTAGCTGACTCTGATAGAACTTTTCTCCGTTAGGACGCACGCCTTGTGTTCCAGTAATCTCGACAAAACGTGCATCATATCCCCTCTCTTGGAGCCAGAGCATTCGGTCAAGGTTGACCGCCATTCTTGTAAGATCTATCAACGAGAACACGCGAGTATTTTTATGGTCTTGCGCTAGACCCTCCATGCGCTTTGCTGAACGAAGGCAGTCGAGGAATTTTGTCTCCCATTGTTGCAGCGCCTTGCTTCTTGGTAGTTGGTAAGGATTAATCCTTCTATCGTTCAGGCCAACCTTGCCGTAGCAGCAAGGAGCAACCACGACGTCTGCGTCTTGTTCTGCTGCCATGGCGATGGTACGGTCGACAAGGGCCCCGCACGTGTGGAGTCCGACAACAGCCCCAACGTTCTCAGGTTGGTATTTCCACGCATTCGCTTGGACTAGGCGTATGCCTGGATTCTCCCGTTGTCCGCGATCAACAAGGTCTTGCTGTTTGTCAATGCCCATTATGTCTCTTTCTGGAAAGGCAAGCAGGATTTCGTTGGCAAGTTTTCCTTTCCCACACCCCACCTCAACCATGCTTTCGTACCCTGGAAGATCCTGTAGCAGCCTCACCACGCCTCTCCGCTGGGAGGACTTTCGTAATCGTTTAGTCCGCGGGTCAGCGTCGTCAGGTGCCTCGTCTATGCGCCTGCTGATCAACGACTCATAAAACTGGGTTAGCACGGTGCGAGAGGCATCACTGGCGAGAAGTTCGCAAATATGGTGAAATGTTGGTACGGGGTGCATTATATGTTTAGATAACCTGCGACATCGGCAACAGGAACGCTCTCTTGGTCTCCTGAATCTAGATTCTTGACCGAAACGGTGTTGTTGCCGATCTCGTCATCGCCTACGATACCTACGTAGGGGATGCCTAGAGATTCTGCATGTTGGATTGCCTTACCTAGTTTGCGTCCTCGTAAGTCCATGTCTGCGTTGACGCCTGACTGTCTTATGTCGTGGGCAACGCGCAGGCAAGCATCTGTGGTCTCACCCAACGGAATGAGGTACAGTTGCGTCCGGCTCTGTGGCACGTCTCGTTGTTCTTTCAAGACCATTACTAATCGTTCCAGTCCAAAGGAGAAGCCTACTGCAGGCATGTCCTCGCCCGCCCCTCTGAAGTCGCCCACCATGTCGTCAAACCGTCCACCCGCAAGGATGGCCGAGTCAACAATGCTCCTGTCTTGGAGGTAGACCTCGATGGTTGTGCCCGTGTAATAATCCAGTCCTCTCGCGAGAGCGGGGTTGAGTTTCACAAAATCAAAGCCCATGGCATCTGCGTATTTCAAGAGCTGCCATACTTCGTCCAGCCCTTCTCTTCCTATGTCTGAGGAAACGTTAGAGGCAATGGCATGGAACGTTGTGTTGTTATCTCCTAGAGTTTCTGTTGCGAGTATCACGCGGTCTACGATGTCTGGCGTTAGGAGAAGGTCTCCCTCGCATCGGTAGCCGTCAATCTCTCCGATCATCGCGCCTTTGCTTGCTGCTTCTGTGACGATTGTGTGTATTTCGTCATACCCTTTTTCTGTGACTTCTGCGATGATCTGGTCGCGGAGGCTCTCAACCGCTTGCTGAGGTCCTGCGTCGTAGTTATCTCGTAAGGCGTCAAACGTGTCGTTGGAAATTTGCATTGGCTCGTCAGCTAGTCTTAGGTCTAGTAGCTGGCTCTTCACGCCGGCTGCCTGTACCTTGTCCATCTTGTCTAGAGTGGAGACCGTTCGTGGCCTGGCGTGTTCTGGAACGCCGGCAAAGTCAAGGATGCCGTCTAGCAATTTTCGATTGTTTACTTGGAATTCAACATCGCCCAAGCCAAGGTCCTGGAATGCATCCTTTGCTAGTGCCATGAACTCTGCCTCGGCTGACATCTCTTTAACACCAACCGTGTCTGCATCACATTGAGTGAAGCTTCTGAACCTTCCTTGTTCTGGCTGTGTGGGCCCGTCTCGGAAGACCTCGCCTATGACGTATCTCTTGAAGGGGAGTTTGATCTCTCTGTGCGTTGCCAGGAATCTCGCTAAGGGAACGGTTTGGTCAAACCGTAGTGCTAGCTCTCTTTCTCCTTGATCAGACAATTTGTACGCTTCTGCCTGGATCTCGCCGCCGCCCTTAAAACCTAGTGCTGCGCGGTCCTCAATAATGGGAGTCTCGATGCGAACAAAGCCATACCGCTCAAAAACGCTTCTTAGCGTGTCTCTAACTTCGTCTCTTAATAGGGTGTTGACACCATACCAGTCTCTGTGCCCTTTTGCAACATCAAATTTAATCGCCATGATAGATCTCCCCCTTTTGTGAAGTATAGATTGTGATGTCAGAGAATGAAGGGCTATCCTCACCCTTATGAGCATGCACAATGAATGCTGGATGCTGTATTCTGTCTCCCATTAGGGCTATAAAACCATCGTGCGCTTTTAAGGCTTCTTCTTGATTTGGGAATAAATTGCTGCTTGAGTGGAGTATGAGGTCTACTGGCTCTCCGCCGTATTCATTGGGAATCGTGCGTACCTCATTGCAAATGACTGGTAGAACCCTCCATCCTTGTATGTCATAACTTCGGGGTTGGCCGCGTATTGCCGCGACTCTATCCTTAAGCGCGGTTTCCAATTGATTCATCTCTGGCGTTCTTTGCGCAGTAAGCGTTGTGGGAACGCTTTTAGCGAATTCTTCATCTATCAACGCTGCAGCAAGAGCTCGGTAATCATCAACATAGGCTATGCCTGTCCTTTTTGCTCGCTCATCAAGAATCTCTCCTTGGTCGATTACTGGCATGACGGGTAGGGAGAATCCTTCATAAGATCGTAACAGTGTTCCTGGGAAGAACGTGGCGGGCACCCCTCTCATAAAGCTTACCTGTTCTAGCACGTATTCATTGCCTGTTCTTTTTCTGAGATTCACGGATTGGGGGCCCACCATTCCCCCTTCGAACTCATCAATTCTTTTGGTGTCGATCATGCTGTTCTCAACACCGAGAAATATGCCTTCTGCTTGGCGTAGTGCATCGGGCAGTAGGAGAGGATCATCTTCCAGGCAGACAGTCAAAACTTGGCCCTTTATCGTTCTACGATGGACAAACGATCTTATCTGAGGTGGCATTCTATCCACTCTCCTGCTTGTTTTCCATCGCTTATGATTTCTTGTGGCAGAGCCTCACGCATTCTATCATTCAGAGGTAGTTCGTATGCTGCTTGAGAGAACCCTCCAACGCCTCTTAGGGGTGCGACCCAGATTGGGTTTGGGGTCTCTTGTTTATCTTTGTATTTTGGATCTAGTCTTCGATCGTTTATTTTCATCGCGTGGCTGAATTCAATAGCTGTGCCCATTGATCCTCCGATAACAATCATGGCGTTGCTTGCCTTGACAAAAACTTCGCTTTCATCTCCATATTCAGACGTGCCATAGTGTGGTCGTACCAGTATCTCAAAGTCAAGTAAATCGTGCAGGGCTTTTTCCTCACCGCGTTCTGGAAAAACCCCTATGGTTGTGTAGCCTCGTTCTCTCGCCATCTCTGTTGCTATCTTTGGCACGCCATACGGTGTGCCCCCGGTCAGGATTGCCGCGTGGTCGGGGAGTTCTAGCATGCTGTCTGAGATGACATCTTTAACAATATCTGCGTGATCGTCGCTACCACCAGAGTAGGCAACAACCCATTGGATTCCTCTGTCTAGGAGGTGTGCATCTAGTTCGTTTGGCTCAACTCGCATACGCCCACCTCAAAAAGTAGCAAGGTAGTGATCCTTCTGCTGTTTCAGCAGGGTCTAACTGGACACGCTCGAGAGTTATGCCTCCTTCTTTAACTATTGAACATAGCTGGTCAAAACTTTTATCACACCATTTCACGAATTCTTCGTGCTTCTTTGGAAGAATGGTTGCCCAATCTTCAGGTCTTTCTCTATACGGGATGAATTTTTGGTGTGTTTGAGATTTGGCTACCGCTGCTTCGCTCAAATATGTTTCATCAACCTTTCGCCCGTCAACGCCGATGACGTCTCGTAGCTCTATCCAGTCTCTAAACTCGAACTCGTGAAGGACGTGAGTCTCAATTCCTAAAGCTCTCAACGCTTCAACGGCTCTCTTCCCTCCGACGCCCATGTATACCGCTTGGGGCATTATTCCTTGGGCTCGGAATCCTTTGTACGCGTCTACCTCGGTTTTGTCGGTGATTACTCCGTGTTCGATCATCAATTTTTTTTCATCTTCGCTCATGGAACCAGAGAGTATAGGAACCACTATGCTTCCTCCGCTGTAGGTTCCAATGTCTAGAATTACTGGGGCGGATCCGTTAAGATCTTTGCTTAGGATCTCGATCTGTTCGGGTAGGTCTTCGTGGCCTTTTCGTGGACCGAATTTGTACTGGGATGGGTCAACCGGACTGGTCAGTCGCGTGATGCTGAACGGGACTGAGCGGATCGTGGGGAAGTGAGTTACGTCAAAGGAAACCACGGGTCTTGGCTCCTCGGCTAATGCTTCGTACACGTGGGTGCTAATGTCTCCGGAGCTTAGGCTATGCTGTCTGTCTTCAGGACTCACAAATCCATGCTGCCAGAACTGGCGGGCCAGCTCGTGTTCAAACGAAAGGAGTCTTCCCTTGGTTTCAAAGCTCAGAGGAATCTTCAGCATATTTTGAAGAGCTGGTGTAATGTCCAGTGTTATCAGATATTCGTTTCCCACTTGAGTCACCTTCCTCCGTAACCTGAGGGTGGCATAAAAAGGTTTGGTGTATTATTCTGACACTTTAAAAGGGTCTATTTTGGCGCATTTCCATAGGGCCTCAAAATGATTTTTCATGAGTTTTGCCACTTGGCCGTTGCTGACGATGGCTCCGTGGAGATCTCCTGCGGCATAGGTGATAAAGGCAAGCTTGTCGCCGTATATAAAAACCTCCGACGGAGTGTCTTGGTATTCTTCGATAAACCGAACCTCGCGAAGTTCTACGCTGTCGCCCTCTTTCAGCTTGGTTGTTGCATCTGAGATCTCCGACAGCATGCGTAGGGGAATGCCTTTTTCCACTCTTTCACGCACATATTTTTCTTCTTCATAGGTGAAGTGGTCTTTAAAACTCTTAAAATTGCCAAAAACCAGTATCTCCTTGCTGGTCAGCGTGTCGTGAAGTATTGAGCGCACACCTGCTTTTCCCTCAAAGTGTTCCACCTCAAATGGCTTAAGCGTGGTGTTTTTGTACGCGTCCAGCGTCGGGAGCACTTCTTTAAAAGCGTGCATTCTTGCGTCCAAGTCTTCTAGAACCCGACGAGGATTGGCCGCGATGAAGTGTTGGACTTTTTCGAAATCAAACGAGGACACGAAACCTTTCCTGACGAGGTTTTTCAGTGTTTCATACGTGGTTGTGCGCAATAGACCTGATTCTTGAGATATGGCTGTCACCTTGGATTTTCCCAGGCGCAACAGAGCGAGATACACTTTTGCTTCTTTGTCCTTTAATCCCACTCGCTGCAAATGAGACTGCAGCTGATCCATGCGTATACGAGTTAAACCTGCCTTTTAAACCCTAGTTTGTAAGGCCTCAAAATAAGGGATGGTGGCCCTGAGGCCCTCCTCTAAGGAGATCCTGGGCTGCCATCCTAATATTTCTTTTGCCCTAGTGATGTTAGGGCACCTTTGTTTTGGATCGTCCTGCGGTAGGGGCTTTTCTACTAGTTTGCTTTTCGAATCGGTGAGTTTGATTATTAGTAATGCCAGCTCTTTGATCGTGCGCTCGTCAGGATTGCCAAGATTGATGGGCTCGGGGTGGTCGCTTGCAGCAGCCTTCAGTAGACCTTCCACCATGTCGTCTGCAAAGCACAGGCTTCTTGTTTGGGAGCCATCTCCGTATATCTCTAGTGGTTCGCCTTTGAGCGCTGCTTGGATGAAGTTAGGGATGACGCGGCCATCTTTTGGACTCATGCCTGGTCCGTACGTGTTGAAAATACGCACAATCCTTCCTTGGATGCCTTGCTGTCTTGTTGCTGCAGCAACCGCTGCCTCTGCGCCCATCTTGCCCACGTCATACGCCGCTCGAATGCCTGTTGTTGAGACGTTGCCGCGATAGGTCTCTTTCTGTGGGCTTTCCAAAGGATCGCCGTACACTTCTGACGTTGAGGTTATGAGTAGTCTTGCTCCAGAATTTTTTGCGCACTCAATGGCGTTTAACGTGCCTATGACGTTTACTTTTAGCGTGTTCAACTCATCCTTTTGGTAGTGGATGGGAGAGGCTGGACAGGCGAGATGGAATATTTGGTCTAGATTCCCAAACTCTGGAAACGGTTGGAGGACGTCATGCTGCTGATACTTTATCCTGTCTCCGAACTCCTGGATGAGTGGTTGTAGGTTGTGCAAGCTGCCTGTTTGCAAATTATCCAACACATGAACGGTGTGGCCGTCCTTGAGTAATCGCTTTACCAAGTGGGTGCCTAAGAATCCTGCCCCTCCGGTTACTAACGCTTCCATTTACGAGGGTCCTTCTTAACGAAATGAATGTCCTTTAGGTCTACCCAGCACGGTAGGTTGAGATCTGTATCGAGATGTTTTTCCTTGCCGAGCCTGCCAAATCTTAATTTTCTAACATGGCGCACGGTGGCAACCCCGTTGTGTATATTGAGATGCATGTTCCTGCCACGGATAACTGCGTATTCTCTATTTGACGTACGAACAAGATCCATGTCACCATCTCCATCAACGTCCTCAGCACTCTCGGTGGATGCGCCAACTTCCGCCCCCATAAGAACGGGGTGCTGCTCGCCCATACGATTCCATTTGCACACGCCGCGCCATTGATAATCGCGTCGCTGGACAAGAATGGGAATGCACCCCTGGACTGCGAGCGCGGTGGCGGTCAAAACAAATCCTGCTGCTCGTAAATAACTCATACGAGGATAGCCAGGTGATGGCTTAAAAACCTTAAGTATTCTTGGTCCATCCACAAGACATATAAACCGTCCTCCTATGTACACATCTATGGAAGCCTTGGTAAAGAAGGACATGCTCATTGGCGATGTCATCCAGAAGTATCCTAGCGCGGTAGACGTGTTGATGGCGGCAGGCGTGCACTGTGTAGGCTGCCAGGGGGCAAGCCATGAAAGTATCGAGCAGGGCTTCAAGAGCCACGGCATGAGTGATGCAGAGATTGAAGAGGTTATTACGGATCTTAACAAGATGGCTGCGGTGGATGCTGAGAACGAAGGAAAGGCCATCACGGTTACTGAAAAGGCAGCTACAAAGCTAAAAGAAATACTGAAGGCAGAGGGCAAGCCAGAGGCAGGGCTAAGGGTTGACGTCGCCCAGGGCGGCTGCAAAGGCAACACCTACGCGTTGGAGCTAACCGAAGACGCAGGCGACGCTCTCGTCCTAGAAGAGCATGGTGTAAAGATATTCATCAACAAGCAAGATCAAGATCTCATCAAGGGCAGCACGATTGACTACCGTGACGACTTGCAAGACGCAGGCTTCAGAATCACAAACCCGAACAACCAAGGTTGCGGGTGCGGGAAGAGTTTCTCATGAGCCTGACAACGTTGCTGAAGTCGGTAAAGTCCACAGGGCGTCCGTACATGTCTTTCTATGAGTGGGAGTTAAGCGATGGCTCGGGAAGAAATTTTGCACGGAGCGAGGCCAAAATAGTGTCCACAAAAATCGACAGTGACGCTCGCAGCGACACGGCTATGGGGGAAGCTCACGATCTTGTCCTTCCCCAGATTGATGCAGAGTTCTTTCGCATGGGCACGCCCTTGTACGTCCAATCATCCCGCACCACCTCCGCATGGGTTCCTGTGGTTGTGTACTCGCCCGCAGAAGAGGGTTGCGTTCCAGGACCGATTAGGATACTGAAAAGCATTCTTCCTTGGGGAGGGGGAAAGGACTATTTTGAGGTGATCGGAGGCGTTGAGGAAAAGGGGTGCGTGCCTGTTCACCGAGGACCGCAAAGTATGATGCCCTTTGGTGAGCACGTGCTGTACGCTTACCCTGTCGAGCTCGCGGCAGATCCTATTTGGGAAGAGCCAACCCACGTCGCCACGACTTTTGGTCTGAGCGATTATCGTGAGCATCTACCCCGCGAGACGAGAATGGCTTTGTGGTCTGCCGAACACCGCGATGCTATGAATTCGTGGTAGCCACGGTTGCGATAGCATCAGAAAGTTCTGTTCGCATTCTAGTATGCTTACGCTTTTGGCCCCTAACCAACGCTCGTCCTAACCGTAGATAGGTTTCGTCAATGGCGTTCGGATCATCCTGTCCGGCGGCCAGCGCTGCGTCCACGTTGTCCTCATCGCAAAGAAATCCGCGGTATGAATGGACACCGGCCCACAGTCCTTCTCTCCCTGCGCTTGCCAAGTCAATAAGCCTTTTACCCCTGTTGATCGTGCCGATAGGAACCTTTACTGATGCTCCTGTCTGCAGCGTGTAGGTCTCGTGTTTCTTTCTAAGAAATCTTGGCCACATGGGCTGTCAGTACGGGGCTGGCTTTTAAATCTAACCCTTCACGACCGCTATGGGTTTTAATCGCACGACCATCTTGCCGATGCCTAGCTCGTCGGATACGCGTACGACTTCGTTGACGTCTTTGTAGGCTTCTGGTGCTTCCTCCACCATTCCTTTGACAGAGCCGGCTTTGATGGCTACGCCATGTGCTGCCAGTTCTTGCTTGACGTGCTCGGGTGTGATGTCGCGTTTGGCTTGGGAGCGGGACATGACTCGACCGGCACCGTGTGCGGTGCTTGCTAAGCTTATGTCTTCTGCTTCTTTAGTGCCTACAAGCACGTAGCTATACGTGCCCATGCTTCCTGGGATGAATATGGGGCAGCCTACCTCGCGGTAATCTTCAGGAATCTCTTTCCTTCCAGGTCCAAAGCTTCGTGTTGCGCCTTTTCGGTGCACGCAGAGCTCTGTTTCCTTGCCATCCACGACATGCTTCTCAAATTTTGCGATGTTGTGAGCGATGTCATACACTACTTTGACGTCTGCTTCTGGGAAGTTCTCTTGGAGGACTTTTCTGACCTGGTGCGTGATTATTTGTCTGTTGCAAAAGGCAAAGTTTGCTGCGGCTGCCATTGCTTTTCTGTATTGCGTGCCTAGATCGCTTTTGATGGGCGCGCAGGTGAGCTCTCTGTCTGGCAGGTGTTTCCATCCGTACTCGTTTTCCATTTTGTGGATGTAGTCGGAGCAGGTTTGGTGGCCGGTGCCTCTGCTGCCAGTGTGGATCATGAGGCAGATCTGGCCTTTTTCGAGACCAAATGTTTTGGCAACGTTTTCATCGTAGACGGTTTCTACCTCTTGGAGTTCTAGGAAGTGGTTGCCGCTGCCGAGGGTGCCTAGCTGGCCCCTCCCGCGCTTTTTGGCCTTGTCAGACACTTCTTTTGCGTCTGCCCCTTGGATGATGCCGGTGTCTTCTGTCTTGTCGATGTCTTCATCGGTGGCATAGCCTTTTTGTTTTGCCCAGTGGCTGCCTTTGTTCAGCACATCTTCCATGTCTTCTTTGGATAGGGAAAAATCTCCGCCCCTTCCAACGCCTGAGGGAACTGCTTTGTTCAATTCTTGGATGAGTTCTTCTCGCTTGCCCATGAGCGCTTCTTTGGGAATGGTGGTGGTGAGGAGTCGTACGCCGCAGTTGGATACAATAAATCCGTTGGCGACGAAGTTATGGTTTTCCTGGACGTTGAAATCATACACGGTGTGTTTACCTTTTACAGGTTCGACGTGGGTAATGGTGTCGAAGAGGCATCCATGTTTTGCTAATTCTACTTTTTTTCCCTCTACAAACGTTTCAAATGAGGGGAAATCAAGAGAGATTCGCTGTCCTACTTTTTCATAGTAGTGTCGCTCAACAAATCTTTTGTTAATCCTGTGCGCAAATCTCTTTCTTGCTTCCGAGATGGTTCCACCTTTCTTTCTGAAGCTTTTAATCTCCTGACTAAGGCGGACGCGATAGGCGTTTTCTTGCTGCTTCTGCAGAACGTACAAGCATGCAATGTTAGCCATCTGGCTTCGCTTTTGGTTGTACTCAAAACCAATGGTCTGCCACAGTCGGACCATTGATTGCTCTCCGAGGATGATAAGTCTGAACCTTCGAGTGCCTTCTCCGTACTTGTTCACGTGGTCGTCCATCTGTGAAATTCGGTACTTGTGGATGCCGAGGTCCTCAAGCAACATAGCCACATCCCCGAGGAAGTCGTGTGCGTTGCTCGTAAGGTCTGCTATCTTGTTGTGGTCTACCGTTGGGCACATGAATGATGTCTTGCTTGAGGTTTTGGGAGTTGACATTTCTGCTCCAAAGAAGCCTGCCAGGAATAGTCTTTTGATGGCTTTTGGACCATTCTTGATCCATCGAGGGACGCGAATCCTTTGGCGTGTCTTGTTGCCTACAGGCATACCGAGTTCTTCCAGCAGGTCACAAAACGCCCTTTGGGTCACCTTGAGTTCGTCATGGGTGGTCCTAAAGTGCCGTGATTCGTATTTGGTTGTGATGCGATGATCTCTGGTTCGTGTGTATATGTGGCTAGAGACATCCAAACGCTGTAGGTCTTTTTGGATGTCAAGAAGATCTTTCCTTTCTCCATAAGCCCACAGCTGCGTCTTCCCGTTCGCTTTTGTGAATGATCCATCCCCTAGGAGGTAGCCAAACAGTTTAGCCATGATTGCCTGGTTTGGTGACACGGGAGCCTGCGATGCGATTCCTTTGAACATATGGACTCCCACGCGATCTCCTTTGGCAATCTTTTCGAGAGGTACCATACCTGTTTGGGTAAGAAAGGGATGGTCGCCAGTGGCTTTAATTTGTTGTCCTGAAGAAAGGGTTATCTGAAACACCTGGGCATTATCTTTGGTTGTGAAACCTATAGCCTTTTGACTTTCCATTGATCTTTCCTTTGTGTTGAGCGTTTGGAGGCTATGCAAAAAATTGAGCTTTTGAAGAACTCTTGCGCCGTCTGAGATGAGCGAGACAGTTGTGCTGGCCGCAAAATCCTGCAAGGGAATGCTCTGCCCAAACTCGGTGAGTATCTCTGCATCGCCAGTTAAGCAGTTAATATCGTATCCCACGCCTCCCGGAGATATAACTCCTTTGTCTGTGTGAAATCCTGCCACGCCACCTATGGAGAAGCCGTAGCCACGATGACAGTCACTAAGGGCGAGTGACTGTCCTTGGATACCCTCAAGCTGCGCAACATTTCCTACCTGCTCGAGTATTTTTTGATCTGCGGCAATAGTCTCCATGAGTTTGTCAGAGGCGAATATCCTTCCGGGTACGTGCATCTTGCCTTTCTTAGGGATCTCCCACACGTTCTCCTTGATTTTCTTTATTTCGACCATGGTTTCATTACACAATAGTTTTAACCCTTATAAGCTTCACGCGTCCATGTCCGGTGGCTTGGTTTAGTCACGGAAATCTTCCGGAATGTCCAGTGGCTTCTTCCGGATTTTTCGGAAATCTTCCGATAGGAAATCTTCACGCCACGGATTCGCGAATTGCTGCAGCGAACGTGGTTACGTCTTCTTCGGTGGTGCTCCAGTTGGTCATCCAGCGGACCTCGCTGAATGCTTCCTCCCAAACGTAGAAATCATACTTTTCTTGTAACTTTGCTATTGATTTGGGGGAGGGCATGTGCGCAAATATTGCGTTTGTTTGGACGGGTTGTGAGATTTCAATTTCAGAAATGTTTTGTATCTTCTCTGCAAGCAGGCTCGCAGTCTGGTTTGCGTTGGTTGCGTTCGGGTACCAGCATGGGTTGAGCATGTTGGTGAACTGGACTGCTATGTACTTCATTTTGGAGGGTAGCTGGGTGGTTTGCTTGCGCAGGAATTTCATGTTCTCATCCAGGTCCGAGTTCAGCACGACGACGGCCTCTCCATACATCATACCGTTTTTTGTTCCGCCAAGGGAGAGCATGTCTGGCCCATAGCTCGCTTGTTCTAGCGAGCAATCAAGATGGATGGCGGCGTTGTACAATCTGGCACCGTCCATGTGCAGTAATCCTTCGGCTTTGTGTACCTCATCGGCTAGTGCCGTGAGCTCGTCTAGGGTGTAGACCGTGCCGTATTCTGTGGGCTGGGTGATGCTTACCACTTTGGGTTGGGCTGCATGTTCATCTCCTCTTGCGTCAAAGTGAGGGCGGACCATGTCTTGTGTTAGTTTGCCATCTGGCGTTTCCAGAGGGATGAGCTTGCATCCAACAATTTTTTCCGGAGCGCCGCACTCATCAAGGTTGATGTGGGCGTTTTGCGCACAAATCACTGCCTCATGCGGTTGTAGCATGGCTTGGAGGCTGAGCACGTTGGCTCCTGTGCCCCCAAACACCATGTAGGTGCTGGTTTCTACGCCAAAAACCTGTTGGAATTGATCAAGTGCCTCTCGGGTTACTTCGTCGTCTCCGTAAGCAAGAGAGTAGCCCTTGTTTATGTTCCCCATTCGTGTCCAAATGATGGGGTCAACAGGAGCTGCATTATCGCTTGCGAAATGAGCGTTTGGCATAGAAATATTAGGCGGGGATGGCTTATAAAGTGATCGGACTAGAAGGATTCATGGGCGCGGAAGGCCATTTGGGACCAGTCTACCTTGATGTAGCCCCCCAGATGCAGCGTGATGAACCCGTCATGGTGGGCTGAAAAGCCATCTCTGGAGTCGATGCGCCTGCGTTCGAGTATGAAACCGCAAGGTGTCTGTTTGTCTGGGACCTTTCTATCAAACGTGACCGACAGGTCAAGGTTGTAGCCTATGCCTTGCATGCGGTGTCTTTTGAATATGTAGTTTTTGAACACTTCTCTGTCTCCTTTGAACAGCCACTCCACGTCTTCCGCGCTCGTGTCCCAGTCTCCTCCCTCCTTTAGGGCTGTTTGCTGTCGTTGGAGGTATGCTATAAGGTCATCTACCACGTTTTTTGCGTCAGCGCGCATGAGATAGGTCTTGCCAACCTCGTCATTCCAGGGCAATCCTTGTAGTTCTTGGATCAAGCAGTCAAGAATTAGGGGAAAGGGCTTCTCGTCTGTCATGACCAGGGCGCCCCAATCCCACGCCTGCCGCACTCCCGAGAGTTGCGTCCTTGCATCCTCTACAAAATGCTCATCCCTTCTCAAACATCCACCACTGCTTGGGCTTCCCAGCCTTTGCTTGTTTGTTTCACGTACATCTCTGCGTAGGTTGCTGCCTTGATGTGGTCTAAATTATCATACCCTTTGCTGTCATCCCCCTTGAGGGTTGCTTTGAGGTTGTTTCCTTCGATGCTTACGCTTGCTTCTGCCACGAGGAAGTTTTCTGCGTCTAACAGGTACAGAATCTCATCGATGAAGTTGTATAAGAGGTTTTGGTGGTCTGTGCCTTCCACGCTGAGCTCTTTTGTTTGTGTTGTTTTGACAGCCTCGCCTCTGTTAGTGTGATGGCTTAGCGCTCTAGAAACGTTTTCGAACACCTCTGCTAGCGTCTTTCCGTAACAACGGAACTTGACGTCTGCGGTGTGCTCTAGGAACTCAAATTGCATAGGATACAAAGACCTCGCAGACTTAAAAAGGCTATGGTTGCTCCAGTTTTTGGTGGCTACGGTATTGGCGGTGGGCCTCTTCCATCCCGTTTTTTTCCATAAATTTCGCCCAGTCCGGAACGCGGCGATAGGGTCCTGCCTGTTGGATTCTTATTTGTTTATTCACGTCATGCGGGTGCAGCCCTTCTTTTTCTTCTTTTGACTGCAGCCACATATGAAGTGCGGCGTGGATGAATCCTTCTTCTTCAAGAATGGCGGCGTCAGCAGACCTCTGAAGAGGGTTGCCTCCGTCAAGGGACCTTTTAACCGCTATTATGCGTTCTGGGCCGAGAGCGGCATGTAGGGTCTCACAAGGGCCTGAAACGTAGGCTTGGACTGTTCCGTTGTTCCAGCTTATGAGTACGGGTTTGGTGGTCATGACGAGTCTGTCGCCCTGGATTCTAAAATCTATATCTATCGCTCCTGCTTCTTGTGAGTTTCCTTCGCTAAAATCTGCAGATCTAGGCCCGGTATGATCGATAATTTCATAATGCGCGTGCAGCCCTTCTTTGGTGTCTCCTACGAAGTACAAGGGGACTCTCTCAGGTGTGGGAGATTCAAGCACGGTGTCTTCCCTAAGACAGATGCATTCTATGGTAGGAATTCTTGAGGAAAAACCTGCGCTACGAAACAGACTTTCTACTACCTGCTCCATACGGTCTTGATATTCTTTCCATGCAAGTCTATCTGGCGTGATGGCCATGAACTTTTTCCCCCTGCGGAATTCTCTACTGCGAATCTGGATAGGGTGACCTGTCTTTTTTCTAAGCTCGACGTCTAAGGGGCCATAAACGCTCTCGGGCTCTGAGGTTTTTTTGGAAAAGTTCTCGTGGAAAAACCATGCTCCTGCGCTGTTTCGTAGGTACCTCTCCATAAACGTGCTAAACGGGAGCTTGTTCATGGGAATGGCGGGGCGTGGTGGGATAGAGGTAGACGTTGTGGTAGAAGTTGTAGTATCAGAGGTTGGTTTTGGAGACTCCTGCATTAGCAAGCAAGTGCCACCTACAAGAACTGCGCCTGCAATCACCCAGGGCCACTTTGGCCTGGCGACTACTTTTTTATACTTTTGTCTTCTACCCATCCTGTTACTAGTTGGTGATGATTTAAAAAGGCGATGCAGTAACTCACGACCACTACCTTTTTATGCTGCTCAGACGAAATCACGTTATGAAAGCCGTGCTTGTTGCTGCAGGTTCTGGGACAAGGTTTAAGCCGTACTCGCTGACAAAGTCAAAAGTGCTCACGCCCTTTCTAGGCAAGCCATTATTGTTCTATCACTTGGATGATTTCAAAGACAACGACATCAACGATGTCGTCATAGTTTGCAATAGAGACAACGCCATGGAGATAGCTAATTCAACAAAACAAGCGTACCCTGACATGCGAATAGCGATAGTCATCCAGGACCAACAACTAGGGCCCAGCGATGCCATACAAACCGCAGAACGCCTGATCCAGGATGAAGAATTCATACTGTTCAAGTATGCTGACAGCATGCACGAGCAAGACCTGGTCAAGCCCATGCTTGACGTGTTTGAGGACGACTCAGACGGCGTGCTAACGTTAAGGGAGGTGGGCGATCCTTCAAGGTACGGCATCGCTAGACTGCAGAATGACCGGGTTATAGAAATCGTGGAAAAACCGCAAAACCCTCCCTCCAACCTTGCCGTTGTAGGTATTGGTATCCTACGCACAGAAAAATTCCTTACCGGACTAAAGAAAGACAAGTTGTACAAGGGGAAGAAGGAAGTCGTGCCTCAAGAATACGTTCTCAGAGAGGGCGGAAAGCTAACGCACTGGGTGTACAACGGAAAAAGAACCGACCTGGGCAAGCCCTGGGACGTACTACTGACAAACAAACTCTTGCTAGAACGCTTTGGTGGCAAGATCGAAGGCAGCGTTGACCCCACAGCAAAAGTGGACGAGACCTGCTACGTTGCCAGAGGCGCGGTGATAGGAAAAAACGCCGTTGTGACGAACTATTCCAGCGTTGATGGTGTGGTCAGGGATGGAACGCTAGTGGAAGGAAGCGTCATCATGAAGGACAGCCAGGTAGGGCTACGATGTGTCATCGCCAACAGTGTTATCGGAGAGAACAACAAGATAGGGGATGAAGTAGAAACCAAAGACAACGTTAAGGATGCAACCGTGTTTGTCAAGGACAAGGACGAAAAGCCCCCCATGGAAAAACTCGGGCTCATGACCGGCAAAGACGTCATCATCCAACCTAACCTGCACTCCAAGCCCGCAAAAGTGGTGTATCCTGGAAGAAACATCAAAGAACACATAGACAAGGACAAGATACTCCGAGCAGTCATTTTCGATGCAGATGATACCTTGTACCTCACCGGCTTGGTGGTGAAAGAAAGCGACATGGCCGCCATGGAGTACCTAGCAAAACAATGCGACAAGACTGCAGAAGAACTCCACCAAGAATGGCGAGAGAGGTTTGTCCAAGAGCTCCAGACAAGCACAGACCCCAAAAAAAGGCATCGCTTCCACAGCCTGCGCTTGCTAGCCACCCGCCATAATATCAAAGACATAGAAGGGGCCTACAAAGCATTCCTCCAAAAGCTCACAGACCTACTGCGTCCAACCCCGGGCATCCAAGACGCCCTGACCGAGCTCAAACCTTTCAAACTAGCAGTCATGACTGAGGATCCGGAAGAGACAACCAAGGCAAAGCTCATGAAGCTAGGCATGACAGGATTCTTTGACCTCATCATCACCTCTGACCAGATAGGAAAGATGAAACCAGACAAAGCATATTTTGACACCATTTGCAAACAACTGGACGTCACGCCGAGAGAATGCATCGTTGTTGGAGATAATTACGACAAGGACCTCAGCCTGCCCCACCAAGACGGCGCCCTAACCGTAGAGTTCGGAGGCGCCACAGGCAAAGCCGACCACACCATACACGATCACGAAGAATTATTAGAGATTGTTAAGAACCTATGAAACCCACCACCCTACGCTTTGGCAGTGCAGGCATTCCTTTGTGTACAAAGCCTAGAGACACGCATAACGGTCTCGCCACAGTTCGCAAGCTAGGCCTGGAGGGCATGGAGTTAGAATTTGTCAGAAGCATCTTTGTCACCAAAGAAAAAGCACCCTTAGTTAAGAAATCAGCAGAAGCTCATGACGTCTCGCTGACCTGCCACGCTCCCTACTTCATCAACCTCAACTCGGATGACAAGAAAAAACTCAGGGCAAGCAAGGACCGCATACTCAACAGCGCAAGGATGAGCGCGCTATGCGGCGCGTGGAGCTGCTGCTTCCACCCAGGGTTCTACCAAAAACAAGATCCCAAGAAGGTGTACAAGACCATAACTGCCGAGGTCCGGGACATCGCAAAGACGCTCAAGAAGGAGGGCGTGAACATCTGGATACGGCCAGAGACCACTGGTAAGGGCAGCCAGTTTGGAGAGCTAAACGAGCTCATCAACATGTCTGCAGAGATAGAAGGCGTGCTTCCCTGCATCGACTTTGCACACTTACATGCCCGAAGCAACGGAAAGTTCAACACCAAGCAAGAGGTGCTGGACGTCCTATCGCTAGTGGAGAAGAGGCTGGGCAAAGAAGCCTTAGCTAACATGCACATCCACTACAACGGCATTCGTTATTCAGAAAAAGGAGAGCTCAACCATCTAAACCTAAAAGAAAGCGACGCAAGGTGGAAAGAGGTTCTTGAGGCATGGCACGAGTTCAAACTCAAGGGTCAGGTAACCTGCGAGAGCCCAAACATTGAGCAAGACGCCATGCTCATGCAAAAACACTGGAAAACCTTTTAGCAGATAACACGTAAGCTTTTAATACACAAACACTCGCCTGAGTGTATGAAATGGCAGTTATGGCTGGATGACTTTGGTTCGCTAGGCACGCACACCATATTCCTTGCAGTAACCCTGCTGTGCTATCTTGCCGGCAACGTGTTCGTGGCAAAACAACTACTCATCGCTTACATCATTGTTTCTGCACTCACCGTGATAACGCGGTTGTTGCACTTCAAGCAACGCCCAGACAAGACATCGCACAAGGACTGGATGGAAAAGGTCCAAGCAGGAAGCTTTCCTTCCGGTCACGCATCAAGAATAACTGCGTTGTTAATCATTGTGGGAAATTTCCTGAACGCCCCAAACTTTTTAGTGGTGAGCGGTCTACTCGTGCTAGCCGTTGCTGCTGCAAGAATCAAACAAAACAAGCACGACATTGTCGACGCCGTGTTTGGAATAATTCTTGGTGCTGCCGTAGGCATGGCAGTGATCTTATTGCTTCCGACGGGTTAACCTTAATATATTCTACAGCCTTAGACAGGTCGTGGCAACGCCAGAACAGGAATTCATCTTGTACGTCATTGGCAGCTGCCAAGAGGCACTAGACCGGAAGTATGCTGCCGCCCCCATAAGCGTGAGGCTGTCCAAACAAGCGTTCATACAGTTAGCCCTGCGTTCTGGGGTTGCAAAAAAACAAGAACGCGCCTTGTACAAAAACATGCAGAACCTTGAAGAACGAAAGTTTATTGTGTACGAAAACAAGCACCTAACGTTAACAGGCAAAGGTCACAAATGGTACGAACAGGTAAAAAAGAAAATGGGGCCGTACTTGCTCGCTTCTAGAATGATTGACACGAACGTGATAGCATTCATGGACAAAGCTCCGACAATGTTCAAAAACCTTTAAAAACCGCCCACCATCCTTCTGATCATCCTAGCCCCGTAGTATAGCGGCCAAGTACAGCCGGCTCTGGACCGGCAGACCGCGGTTCGATTCCGCGCGGGGCTATAGTAATAGCGTGCAGGGAAAGAAAGGGAACATTAAACCAGTTCTAGCTCAAAACCTAGCACCTATGGGGTGAGCCAAACACTGCCGCACCAAAACCTACAACTGCAGACAAACCATCCCCTGACGTGTAAACCAAAATAGCCTGCTACAACCCGTTCAAACTCATTTACTGACTCTTAGGGCGTGGCCAGTACGTACCATATATTTTTATATTATGAGGGATGAGAGGTTCTAATGAGCAATAATCACAACACACATTCTTCAATTGTTGCCTCGGTAGCAATAGCCACATTGACTCTTCAAATGAACAGTTCCCGTACGGGCAACTTTGTAGAAGTTAGTACCTTAAAACACTTTTCTAGATATGCAGAATGTTTCGCGAATACTACTAGCCGAGGAATAGCCGCTCCACTCGCGGAAGCGTCATGCGCCTCAGCTTCTGACTGGGAAGATTTTTCACCGCGCTATTATACTCAAATAGGGGTGGGCGAATATGCCAAAGAGTTCCAGTAGTGGCAGAAATTCTACCAATATAGTGATCATCGTGATAGCGTTGCTCGCCGTGTTGCTCATCATGGATTTCGTCGGCGAAGGCGTACCAACAGGACAGCAGATCTACAGCGACTATGGGTGTGTGGGCGGAGAGTTTGCCATCTATACTTCTGATGACGTATCCCTTACTAATACCTTGGCATGCGTGCCCATCGACGGTCTTGAGACTTACAAAGCGACCAATGGGTTAAGAGAATGCGATTATTCAGAAGGCCCCAGTCTATATTATCAACAGTTCGTCGATTATAGTTATACAGGAGACCAAGGATATGGATATCTCTGCAGCGACAGTGACTGCGGTGACGGAAGTTGCGATCCTGGTGATTTGCCTATTGAGCCTCATCCTGAGATTGATGTAGTGGCGTCTGCTGATCCTGGTGATTGGCCTATTGATTCTCATCCTGAGATTGAT